>JAFGID010000271.1 GCA_016929735.1 Ignavibacteriales bacterium
AGTGAAATTTCGCCTAACGTTCCGCGAGTACCCGAAGTTACGACCGAAAGGAGCAATTTGGGCGAAGCGTAGCCGGGCACTCGCTGTCCAGCGTCGTGCTTATCGCTTTTTTTTAATCTTAGATGACAATTGGCCTCCAGGACAAGCTGTTTTAGCTCCACAAGCAGGACAAATAAACATCATCATGGCTGCGAAGTAAAACAAAATAATAAAAAAGTATAAGGCTAAATGAAAAACGCTTATCTTATGAATATAATAAACCGGATAGAAAATTATTCCCAAAAAACCTAGAAATGCGATGTTACATACAAATTTATAAATCTTTGCCGATCTTCTGATTTTTAATTTAATTAATAATTTACCAATGGGACTTGATAAAACACAAAAGCCGCCAGCACCTGGACATAAAGTCCCAACATGTGGACATTCCCAGTAAATACAATTGTAACTTTGTAAGATAATCGTTAAGATAAAAAATACACAATAAATAATAAGATTCAGTATATTTACTGTATATAAATAATAAGCAATTAATATATACATAAATATCATTGGCAATGTAATTAATATATATAAGCCCTTGTGTTTATATGGTATTGAATGTCTATACATGGTATTTACCTCCTTAAAAAATGAAAAGCATTACGCCTAACGTTCGGCGGTATGCGAAGTTGGCCAACGGCCAATTTGGGTGAAGCCGAAGGCGTAACCGCATATTCACTGTTAGGTGCTGTCATGGCGATTTATTCCACCATTCGATTACTCGTAAACATCTTAATGTATTCCACCTACTTGGTTTTCCCACTTGCTCCATTTCAAAAAATGTCTTTCCAGAATGTTTATTCTCAAGATTCCATTTATAATCCTTTTTTTGTTTATTCCTTATAATTTCAATTGCAGTTTTAAGCCTATCTTCATTAAGATTTAATTCTCGAAAGTAATCGAGCGCTACTAAAATATCGTAAAACCAATAATACGGAAATGATATTTTCAACCATTTTTTGTTAATGGGCAAGTTGGTCTCTATGTTTAAAAAGAGATGGTGATTTAATAAGAACGCTTGTCCTTTTTTCTCAGCTTCAATAAGATTTCTACTCCTCTCTGGATATCGTTTTTTGTACTCAAAAAGTCCCTTAAGTACTATCATTGTTGTTTCAAAGCTGTATATCTCTGCACCTTCTTTATCGTCAAAAAACCAAGAACCATCTGCATTTTGTGATCTAACTAAATAATCAGCTATCCCATGTATACGAATATCATCAAATTCGAAGTAACTCAAAATTCCTAATACCAGTCCTGTAACACCGTTATCCCGTAATTTTTGTTTGCTTGAAAATCGTATTTCTTCATCGTTATAGACTCCATTAATGAATAATTGATGACAAGCTTTTTCTGTCTTACTATTCGGAATAATTCCAAAATTTGCAAGAAGTAATAAGGTATATGTAGTCGAAGTCCATTTGCCATTATATAGTTGGCCAGACCACTTACCATCTTCATCCTGGAAAGACAGTATTTTTTTGCCCCATCCTTCAGAATCTATTCTTAATCTTTCATCATGAATTGCTTCGTCTGTTTCGTTAAGCAGATATTTCTTTACTTGCCATCGAATGGATGGATCAGATGATAGTAGCCAGTCTATGATTTCTTCTCTATTCATACATTAATTATCCCATCATTTTAAAGCTATCGCCATAATTACACCTAACGTCCAGGGTTAAGCGAAGTTGAATCGCTACCAAAGGAGTGTTTTGCCAATGAGCAAAACCGACTGCCTTGCTCTGCTTCTCCGTAAGCATCAATTTGGACGAAGGGCGAATGCCCGTAGTCGCTTAACCTGTGTTAGGCGCTGTGAGCTCGGCATCCAGACCGTTCAACGGAGTTAGGTCTGGATTCTTCATCTCTAAAGTTTCATTTTAACTTTTATCCAAATAAATTAAATAAGATTTCTCTTCATGACAAAGTCGTTTTGAATCTCATTTCCCATTCTAAAACTATGCATTCCAATTTCACTAAATCCATTTTTCTTATAAAATTCGATCGCTTCCCTATTTTTCTCCCATACACCTAACCATATGAAATCTTTTTTAAATTCTTTAGCTTTCTCGATTCCAAAATTTATTAAGCTATACCCTATACCCTTACCTTTATATTCCTTTTTTACATAAATTCTTTCTATTTCTAACCCATTTTCATCCTTTAAATCGCATTGAGCATCATTAATATTTATTTTCAAATACCCAGAAAGCTTTTCGTTTGCATAAACAAAAAAGAAATGACTATCCTTATTCATCATCTCTGAATGAATTTTATTTCTTTCAAATGCTTCTTCTAAATAATTCTCCATCACGTCTTTTGAGCAATACTTATTAAAAGTATCAAAATATGTATCAATCCCAATTTTTAATAAATCATTAAGATCTTCATTATTACACTTTTTAATTCTTATTCGTAGTTCATTTTCTACCAACATTGATCTCCTAAAACCCTGCTTTCAAATGCTTTTCTCTTCGCCCGTCGGCCGGAGGTCCGGGCGTCTTCCTCTTGCCGAGCTCATTGCGCCTAACGTTCCGCGGCTATATGAAGTTTTTGCGGAACGCAGTGGAGCAAAAATTTGGGTGAAGCGAAGCGTAGCCGGGTACTTGCTGTTATAGGCAGTACCGCGCCCTCCCGGATACAAGTTTCTTAAAATCCCCGCGCCCCTCCACCGTAGCCATGGATGGCGTAGGTGGTTCTTTATAATTTAATTTATTGTTGTAATAGATAATTTCTCTTTGATTTCTGCTAATTTGTTCCATTATTTCATCAATTGAAATATGTTTGATTTTACTCAAATATTCTGGTAATGCTTCTAAACTATTTATAGGACACATACCATATTTATTTACGATTGGCATATCTGTTTCAAACAATATCCGATCAATTGGAATTTCACTGATAATTTCTCTACCTTTTTTTGTTTTCATCATAGAAATGTTTACTGAAAAATAATAACCTCTTTTAAGTGCGGTCTCAAGACTTCTTGAGGTTCCTGAAAACCAATGTAAAATAAATAAGTTTTGTGAAACACCTTCTAAAATTTTCAGTAAATCGGATTCTGCTTTTCTTGCATGTATTGAAATGATTTTTCGTTTTTTGTTACAGTAAGATAATATTTTTTCTAAAATCTCTCGTTGTTTCTTTTTTTCAATATCTGAACTTCTTGAATAATCTAATCCTATTTCACCAATAAAACTAGTATGATCGACGAAATCCATAAATAGTGATATCTGATTCGAATAATCTTTTACTAATTCAGGATGAAATCCCAGAGATGGATATGCTGAATTATAATCAACGCAAAGTTTTTCAGTCGCTTTGAATACAAAAGGAAGATTTGTCATAGCGATAAAGCCATGATTCTTTTGTTTATATTTATCAATTGACATACTTGGTACATCAAATAAATCTAGATGCAAATGAGTATCTATTAGTTTGTATTTCATAATATTGTATCTCTGGTCCTATTAAATAATAAGGTTGATAATTCATTCATCCCACGTTGATAAACTGAAATAAACTGCTCAATTTCATTATCTCCCAATGGGCCACTATTTCTTACCAGAAAATAGTCATTCTTATTTGTACTCAGTAAAAATCGTTCTACACCCATCTGAATAGCACGGTAATCACTTCCACCTTTTTTACTTGGATCTGGTGCTTTTGACAATACATTAGTTGCATATTTTGCATCTTTAAAGCCAGCTTTTTTTATTGCCGCTTTCCTTATTAAACAAGGAAGACACCTCCCACAATGCAATTTAGGCGATTTTCCAGTCCAACGGCTTTGTTCTGGGTGGGAGCAAGACATGGTTTTTTCTAAAAGAGAATCCAATAACTCAATGTTCATGCAGTTTTTAAACATTTCACCTTTTGTCATGAATCTGTAATCACTTATTATTTTTAAATCAAAACCTAAAGCATCAAATAGTTTTTGATACATCATGAGATAATATGGATGCGTTGTTTTTGTACTAAGGCTACCTGTTCTGCTATGAGTTAATGGTACATTAAGAGATATTAGCCCATTTTCTGGAATATATAGATTTACAGACTTCTCATTACAATGGTATTTACATGCTGCCAATGCAATAAATAAGAAAGAACGCGCTCGAGTTGTTGTTTCCACAGTCATACCATTTGTTTTTGGAGCTTCTACAAAAAAGAAGTTGAAATTTGTCTGGTTTGTATAATTTTTCTTAAGCGTATCACTAATTTCTTTTTGTTTTATAAGAGTAATGCCTTTTCCATGATGTCCAACAAACTCAACATTTTTACCTTTCTCTAATAAATCAATAGCTCCAACTAAAGAATCTGCTCCACCTGATAAAAGACAAATATGTTCTGAACTGAAAATATTATTTTGATATTTAATAGATTTTTTACTCTTCCTAAAACGAAAAGACCATTTATCACCGCTTAGAAAATTTAGAAGATTATTTAAAACATCTTCACATTTTGCCCATATATCTGGTTGCTGAACCGGTAAGTAGATAGTAATATTCCTCTGCCAGTTATCATCAGAATATTTTCTATTAATCATATGATCTATTGAAAATACTACCATTGCCAAAACTAATAAATCATATTGATTTATTCCTATCTCAGTCTTTCGGATATGGTCGTCTAATAAGCCTCTATCTTTTATTCTCCATGGTGTTCCATTAAATAGATCTAAGTAAAATTTTCCATGGTTTCTTACTTTATTGAGTATTACATCGTCATGTCTATCTTCTCTAACGATTACATGCCATTCCATTATTCATTGTCCTCTAGGAGGGAATATACATCTTCAAATATTGATGAGATAATACTTTCACCCTCATCGCTACTCCAATCAATAGTCAAAATATCTCTAGAACCTAATTCTAAAGACACTAAGTCGTTTACAAAAACTTTTACTTCCTTTTCTAGCTTAACGGCTTCCTTTGCGGATACACTTTTTCGCTCTATACAATTACCTAATTCTTGTAGCCATTTTTTATAAACATAACTTCCAACATATGACTCAATAGATTCTTTTATTTGAGTTGAACCAAGATGCTCCATGGAATCGAAATTGTTATTCTTTGAACATTGAGAGTACTGTTCAATAAGTGCGTCTTCCATAGCCTGTCTTGCAATTGCACTATCAAAATCATTACCCGTGTCCGTTAAGGCCTCAAATATTCCATTAAAAACTGTATCGATATCTTTTCCAACTAGTTCAGACAAACCAATTGAACGAAGTCCTTCAGAAATACCACTTGAGGCCGTTGTTGCGAGAAACACTGCAATTCTTTTCGCAGATTTTTTACCGGAAGATGCAAGTGCTGCAGCTTTTTTAGCTCCTCCCTTTGCAGCGGTATAAGCTGATCCAGCTTTTTTTAATCGATCACTACCTCCACCATTTGAAGCATAGCGACTCATTGTATTTTTGGCTTTTTGCCATTTTGTTGTTTTATTATCCGGTTTAGGGGTTTCTTGGGGAAGACTAGAATCTTTCTCAGGTTCTGTTGGATTTTGAGGATCGATTTCCGGCCTTGCCCATGGCGGAATTAATTGATTCGTATCTTTGGGCCCACTATATGAACTTGAAGTTCCCATTGAAATCTCCCTATTTTAATTTTTTTAACCTTAATCTTGCTGCATTCTTTATTGGAGTCCCTGCATCTGATGATTCAATTATTCTATTCAAGAAGTCTGAAAACAGTGTTATTTTATCAGGACAAAGTATGCTTTCTAATTTAGTAATAATCCATATCGGTAAATCAGTATCGGGAATTGTGTTAATAAAACTCATCAATTCAGAAATAAGTTCTGGGCGTTTATTAATCCAGCTAACAGAAAGACCAAGAGATCCATTCTCATCAGAAAAGTCTTCTTCTGTTGAACCTTTTTTTATTATTTCACTTAAAATACCGGTAGCATCGATTTCACTTAAAGAATTTGATTTGTCTAAAGCTGTATTCCTAATGGCCGCGCTCTTATTGTAAAGCTCTTTTAATATATTCTGTGCCTCAGCAGATAAGCGTGAAGTACTTGCGGCAGAGATTTGAAAAATATTTTCTCTAGAAAAATAAAAATAGGGTCTTAAATCTTTATCTGTCAATTCCGGTTCCATATCTAACCATTTGCAGATCCAATCATCCTTAATCCAAAGCTCAAATTCTTTTGATTTTTGGCTGCCATCATCAATGTCATCTGATAAAACCTCTTTTAGCTCTTTAAATTCTTTAGGCATACCTTCTTGTTGGCTTTGCCATTTATGTAATGTTCGAAATTGTTGAGGTCTGAAATATTCAAGAATCATTAACTTTGATAACACTCTACGTTCTAGAGTGATATTTCTTGACTCTGCCATTTTCATTCTGATAGATAGCGTGTTTAAGAACCTTTTACACTGCCTTGGATTACCATTCAAACCCATGCCTAAAATGGGGCCTATTCTTTGTGAAAATGCTAAGTCTTCACGAATTGCTTCCGTTTTAGCTTGAATTATAGTTTCGATCTCATTGAAGGTTAGAATTCGTGCTTCTTCAATTGTTTTTGAATCTAATACCCAATCAATACATTTTTTAAAATCATCTTCCTCTAACTTTTCTTGAATTAATAAAAGAGTAATATAGTTTTCTGTATCGTTTTGTGTCATTGCAGGAATATGAATCTGATACTGAATTAATTTTTCTAAATAGTCACGTCCGATCTCGGACTTATCTCCAGGGAGTTCTGGAAACCGACTTTTTACCGCATATTTCACTATTCGTTCATCAGCCGCAATTATAAAAGATGTTTTTGGGGCGTATAGGAATAGTTTAATAGCTTCTAATGTTTCAATTACTGAATTGGGTAAACATCGATCTAAATCATCAATTGTGATAACGACTGAATTGAATTCAGAGAGTTCAACTAATTTCTCAAATTCCTTACGGAAAGAGCGGATATTTTTACTTAAAGAATTATCGGATTCACTCTTAAAGAGTTCATCAATATTATTTTTATCAATATTCTCTAAAACCTCTCCAGCTTTTTTAGCAACACTAGGCAAATCAGAAAGAGCCAATGGAACAAGCCCAACTCCTCCTGTAGCAAGAGCTGTTGCTCCATATTGAACTGCTTTTCCTGCTACTTTGAACCAATTTATTTTCTTGATCAGTCTAAGGCCGGCTTCTTTTAATTCTTTTCCTTTTTTTGACGGGCTGTTTTCGACAATAGTCTCAATGATTGTTTCAATAAGTGCGGTTTTTGCATCTTCATAATTTTCAAACAACCATCCATTAAATGGGATGACCAGAGATGTTGCATCTTCCTTGAGTTCTTTGGAGACCATCTCTATCAGACTAGATTTACCACTTCCCCAGTCTCCAAATATACCAATAGTTACAGGCAATAGCGAAGGATCCTTTGAAATTTGTATTGCTATATCTTTTAAGTGTGTAGTCCCAAGTAAATCGCTATTAGTTTCTCTATCTGCCCACATAATTCCTCCATACTATTTTTTTATAAAACATAATCATCCCAATTATTTATAATAAAACCTCTTACTCCATTTTTTGGATTGTATAAAGGATAGATCTTTCTAAATTCATCTTCAGCATTATCAAAATCTTTAGGTAGAGCACCAGTTACAGCCAAAAACAAGAACCCTATAGATGGTGAGCGACTTTCACCCTGATTGCAATGTACCAGACATTTTTTATTGTCATTCAAAGCTTCTTTTATGAATTCTAATGCAGCATCAATTACTTCTTTTGCAATATAATCTGGCGATTCAACATCCACTATATTCAAATATAATCGACTTTCTCTTTTAGCTAATAGATATTCCGGATGTCCTTTAGGTGCCCCTCGTCCTGTATATCCTAATAAATTCCGGTGATATGGTTCTTTGCATGCGTGAACAACCGCCCATCCGTTATTTCCTTTTACTTTAAACTCATAATCTTCTTGGTTTCCAATAAATAAATTTCTTGTTATTTCAATCATTTTTTTATCCTCTCTTAGCCCGGCACGGATGCCGGGCTTCTTGGGGCGCGGGGATTTTAAGATCGCTCGCTTATTTATTGTATCATGTTTTAAAAAGCATTGGTGCGGTATTGCCTATAAC
>JAFGID010000272.1 GCA_016929735.1 Ignavibacteriales bacterium
CCAAATCATAAATGGGGAAATGGTAAACTCGATATAAAAGCTGCTCTTGAATATTATATTTCTCATTTTGGAACTAATATTGATGATTTTGATAATCAACCTACGACTTTTAGTTTATCACAGAATTATCCAAATCCTTTTAATCCAATTACAAAGATTAACTATTCAATTCCCGAGAGAGGTCAAGTTAAGTTGATTGTTTATGATATTTTAGGTCAAGAAGTAAAGACACTTGTTAACGAAATAAAGGAAGTAGGATCTTATTCGATTGATTTTAATGCTTCAGCATTTGCGAGTGGTATTTATTTTTATAAGCTCATGTGTGGTGATAAATTCGAAGTAAAAAAAATGAATTTATTGAAATGATTTTTTGAAAAAGGTTGTTTCAAATGACAACCTTTTTAATAATCTTAAAAAATCTAAATACTTATTATTTTTTTTTTCGAGAGCCTGGTTTTACTAATGGGATATTTTCCTTGCATAGCGGACAATCATCTGGAAAATATGTAACGACATCAAGCGTTAATACGGAAAATTGTGGTGCATCAAATTTTACTTTTCCGTTACTTCTATCAACGATTGAAGCCACCCCTACTAGATCAGCTTCATTGTTTTTTATTATATTTATTACTTCGTAGACTGAACCGCCGGTTGTAATTACATCTTCACAAATTAATACTTTTTCTCCTTTGGATAAATTAAAACCTCTTCTAAGAGTCATTTTATTGTCTTCACGTTCCGCAAAAATAAAACGTTTGTTTAGCAATCGAGCAACCTCCTGTCCTACACAGATACCACCAATAGCTGGAGAAATTACTGTATCAATTTGAGCAGCTTTTATATGGTCAACAATTACAGTACAAATTTTATTAAGATATAGCGGATATTGAAGTACTTGAGCACATTGGAAATACTTATTACTATGCTTTCCCGAAGTGAGTAGGAAATGACCCTCAAGTAATGCATCAGTTTTTTTAAAGATTTCTAAGGTTTGTGAATTTGTCATATAATTTGTGTTTTAATTAAATAAAGAATCGTTTTCTTTGTTTATAGAACTTTTTTCTTCAATTTCTTGGATAGAAAAATTAAGCTCGTCAGTTCCTTCATTGTGTGTACAAATTATTTTGTCACCTGCGACAAAACGATTTTGAAGTAATTCCTCAGCTAATGGGTCTTCAATGTATTTTTGGATTGCTCTCTTAAGAGGTCTCGCCCCAAATTTAATATCAAATCCCTTTTCAACAAGAAATTCTTCTGCACTTACTTCTAATCGAATCTCTAAATTATTTTCTTTAAGATTTTTTATTAGTTCACGCATCTCAATTTTAATAATTTCACGTATGTTATCTTTAGTCAATTGTCTAAAAATTATTTTATCATCAATACGATTTAAAAATTCTGGATTGAACAACTTTTTAACCGCATCTTCAATTGTCGTGGCGACATATTTGTTTTGGCCATCAATATTTTCCTGATTGAACCCATAACCACCAGTTGATTTAATATCTTTTGTCCCAATATTTGATGTCATTATGATGATAGTATTTTTAAAATCTACTTTTCTACCAAAACTGTCAGTAAGTATTCCATCATCCAGAACCTGCAACAGGATGTTAAAAACGTCTGGATGTGCTTTCTCAATTTCATCAAACAGAACAACGGAATAGGGTTTTCTTCTAACTTTTTCTGTAAGTTGTCCCCCTTCCTCATAGCCAACATAACCCGGAGGCGAACCGACAAGTCGAGATACATTGAATTTTTCCATGTATTCGCTCATATCAATTCTTATAAGCGCATCTTCTGTATCAAATAAAAATCTTGCCAGAGCTTTAGCCATCTCAGTTTTACCTACACCTGTAGGGCCGAGAAAAATAAAACTCCCGATTGGTTTTTTTGCATCTTTCAATCCTGCACGAGTTCTTCTAATTGCTTTTGTTAATTTTATAATCGCTTCTTCTTGTCCGACAATGTGTTGCTTTAATACCTGCTCCATCTTCATCAGTTTTTCGGACTCAGCCTGAGCAACTCGGTTAACTGGGATTCCCGTCATCATTGCAACAACAGTTGCAATATCCTCCTCTGTTACTTCGTGACTTATATTTTCTGTTGCATTATTCCAATCGGCTTTTGCCTTTTCAAGTTGGTTGATTATTTCTCTTTCTTTATCTCTCAACAACGCTGCATCTTCGAATTTTTGATTTTTTACTACCGTCATTTTTTCGCGTCGTATGTTATCTATTTCTTTTTCCAATATTAATATTTCATCAGATACAGTAAAATTACCCATGTGAACTCTCGAACCAGCTTCGTCAATTACATCAATCGCTTTATCGGGAAGGCATCTATCTGTTATGTATCGGTTACTCAGTTTAACAGCAGCATCAATCGCTTCTTTTGTGTATCGGACATGGTGATGTTCTTCGTATTTAATTTTAATCTTGTCAAGTATTTCGAGTGTTTCCTCAGCACTTGGAGGTTCAATCATAATTTTTTGAAATCTTCTATCTAAAGCACCATCAGTTTCTACGTATTTTCTATATTCATCCAGAGTAGTAGCGCCGATACATTGGACTTCACCTCTTGCAAGTGCAGGCTTGAAAATATTTGAAGCATCAAGTGAACCACTTGCACTTCCGGCACCGACTATAGTATGCAATTCGTCAATAAATAAAATTACATCGTCAGCTTTTTCGAGTTCATTCATTAATGCTTTCATACGTTCTTCGAACTGACCACGGTATTTTGTGCCGGCAATTAATCCAGCTAAATCTAAAGTTACAATTCGTTTATTTTGCAATAATCGAGGGACTTTTCTTTCAATTATTTTTACAGCAAGACCTTCTGCGATTGCTGTCTTACCAACTCCCGGTTCACCAATAAGTACTGGATTATTTTTTTTCCTTCGACTTAATATTTGGGCAACTCTTTCAATTTCTTTTTCACGACCTATAACCGGGTCTAATTTATCATCTAAAGCTAATTTTGTAAGGTCCCGTCCAAAATTATCAAGTACGGGAGTTTTAGATTTTTCGGTTACTCTAGGGACGGGTGGAGTACTCTTTTGTCCTCGTGTATTGTCTTGTGGATATGTAACTTGGTTTATTTCATTCTTAACTATTTCGTAAGTAATATTAAATTGTATCAATATTTGGGTTGCTAAATTGTCTTCATTTCTAAGCAATGCCAGTAGAATATGTTCAGTTCCTATTATTCCCGATTTGTATATTTTAGCTTCGATTTGCGAAATTTTTAATACATTCTCTGCTTGTTTTGTAAGCGGAATATTTCCAATGGTTAATGTCCCTCCAGTAGTTCGAACAGCATCTTCTATTGATTTTTTTAAGTTTGTAAGAACAACACCTAAATTTTTCAATACCTGAACTGCTAATCCATTCCCTTCACGAATTAGACCCAAAAGTAAATGTTCTGTTCCTATGTATTCATGTCCAAGCCGGATGGCTTCTTCGCGGCTATATCTAATAACTTCCTGTACTCTTTCAGAAAAATTTCCGTCCATATTATTTCTTATTTTTATAAATTATATTAAATTAACAATACAAAGTTACAAAGTTTTTGATTGATTTAATAATTTTTGATTTTCACAATAGCTTTTTTCCACTTAAAGTTATTTTTTAATATAATTTACGTTTTATAGAATTTTAATTTATTTTATTAAAAAAAGTATATTATTGCAATACATATTTATTTTATTTAACTTTAAAGCAGTTGTTAATGTTTTTCAGGGGATTTATTCTGATACGCTTACTATTTATGCAATTGTTCTTTCCTTTTTGTATATTTTTTAATTGAATTTAAATATTATTAAAAATTAAAAGCATAACTAAATAAATAATTACAAACAAAACAAAAGGTGCAGAAATGGAACAAAGGAAACTTACCTATCTACTACTTATTATTGGTTTACTAACATTCTTCTATTCGAATTTATTTTCTCAAGAACGGCCTGATATTTCATCACCAATGACAATTTCACCAATTTCAGAGACCAACGAAGAAATGAAGATTGAAAAGCCGACCAATAACACTTCACATCTAAACAAACCCACTGAATATGGAAGCATGCATGGTAATGCGATTTTAGGAAGTTTAGGTGATTCTTCGTCGTATGTTATTGTTCCTCATGATTTTCTTTTTAATAACCAAACCTACGATGGTTCTATTGAGATGTGGATCTATCCTACTGATGTTTCCAATACACCTGTATTGATTTCTAAAGGTGCTACTGGAAACCAGACATTTCTATTGGGAATATCTTCTTCTGATTCAAAATTATTTTTTAGAATCGGATCAACGGTGTATGATGATCCGGGAAGTACAACCATTCCACTAAATCAGTGGACACATGTTGCGGTAACCTGGACAGGAGGTTCAAATTTTGTAGTCAGTTTTTATATCAATGGAGTACTAAGTGGTACAACTGGAGCAATATCTGCAACTATGAACTCAAATACAGATGAAGTACGAATTGGTGGAAGTCAGTTTTGGCCGGATTGTTTTTTCTCAGGAAATATTGATGAAGTAAGATTCTGGGATCCCACTTTAACCCCTGAACAGGTGGCCGTAAACCGCTTCGTTGGGCTTGGTGATGGTTACGAAGCTGATTTGAATAATGCTTTAACAAACAGTACTTTTTACGATGGTTTGATATCTTCTTGGACATTTAACACAGGTGGGCATGCTTATGATGATTTTAATGATTTTGATGGAACTTATCATAACTGTGGTGCTTACTGGGCATCCGCTGCAGGTTTTCCTATGCCTTATAATATGGTATTACATTGTCCTGGTGGCGACTCCAATTATGTTAGAGTTCCTAATAATTCTGTTTTTGTTCAAAATGGTGCAGGTTCATTCGAGGCATGGGTTTATCAAACAGAGCAATCAACGACTCATATAATTGCTTCTAAAGGAGATTTTGATTTGTTCTGGGGTATTAGAGCCAGTATAGGAAATAGACAAGTTTTATGTATTAATGGAAATCCACAATATGAGAACAGCGATGGTATAGCGATTGAATTGAACACTTGGACACATGTTGCGGTTACATGGCTTTCTTCATCAGGTGATTATATTGTTAATTTCTATGTTAATGGACAGAAAAGTGGCTCAACCTTGACACAAACAAATACTTGGCAATCAAACACCGAGCAATTTATTATCGGAGGTTGGACATACGGATTAAACAATAATTTTAAGGGATATATTGATGAATTCAGAATGTGGGATAATGTGCTAACAGAAGAAAAAATCAGAAAAAATATGAGTGTTTCAGGCAGGAATTTAATATCCGATGTGTATCTGGATGCTATCTGGAATTTTGATGGTAACTTGCTTAATTTCTCTTCTACTTCAGGAATAAATGGAACATTTAAAAATGGTTCTACTAATGCTTGTAGATTGAGTGGGTATTTGAATGAGAATACAACGGCAGCTTATGGTAGTTGGTTAGTTGCTCATCCTACTACAATTTTTGATGATTCGCTTGCGCATGGTAAATTCTATAAGAGTGTTCCTAATAAAGAAATCCCTGACCAAGCAACTATATTAGATACCATTAATATTCCAGGTTTATACTCTAGTGTTTTTTCCAGTATGGCACTATTTTTACATATTCAACATGAACAAAACACTAATCTTGATATAACACTTACTGCTCCAAATGGGCATAGTGTTGATGTGTCAACAGATAATGGTTCTTCTTCTGACAATGGATATTTAACTATATTATGGGATGGTGCATCTCATCAGATTACAGGTACTACATTATTAGCACCTTGGACAAAGGATGTTCGACCTGAGAATCCGATGGGTACGATGAACAACACATCTATAGAGGGTAATTGGATATTACAGATAGCAGATGACGCCTCATCAAATACGGGTAAATTAATTGGATGGGGAGTTCATTTCAATGGTGTAGTTACCGATATTGAAGACGAAGGAACAATTCCAACAGAATTCGCTCTTGAACAAAATTATCCAAATCCATTTAACCCGACAACAAAGATAGAATACAGCATAGCCAATGCAGGATTAGTAGAGTTGAAGATATACAATATCCTTGGCGAAGAGATAACCACATTAGTAAATGAGATACAGAATCCTGGTAAGCACACAATAGAATTTAATGGAATTGATTTATCAAGTGGTGTGTATTTCTACAGGATAAC
>JAFGID010000273.1 GCA_016929735.1 Ignavibacteriales bacterium
ACTCTTGAACCGTCAGGGAGAATCATTACAACACGGTGGTCCTGCCATCCTCGTAAATGATTTTTACCTAACTTTGGTACATTGAATACAGGTTCATCTGTTCTATCTAATCCAGGTAGTAATCTTGCTTCCTCCTTTACTTCTTGCAATATTCTCGCAATTGGAACTTTAAATCTTTGCATTTCCTCTTTACCTTTCATATTGAAATTGTAATAGGGGTCAACGCCAATTGATTTTAAATCTTTGCGAAGTTTTGCGGTTTCATATTTTCTTGAATTTTCAATAGTAAAAACTTGTTGATTATAAATACTTATTCCGGCTTTTCTAATTTTACTAGTCAATTCAGTTACTTCGGGTGTAATTTCATAAGAATGTTCGAAATGAGTAACAATTGAAATTTCTCTCTTACCAAACTTATGATATTTTGTTAGATTTTCGATTAGAGCATCATTCCATCTCATAGGCAGGACTACAGGTGTTCTTGTTCCTATTCTAATCCTATAAATAGAAGAGATTCGAGATAATTTATCAATAATATATAACAATTTTTCATCATTCATGATTAATGGGTCACCACCAGTAACTAAAACATCTCCAATGCTCGGATGTCTTGTAAACCATTCGATGGCATTATTAATCGCTTCTTCTGATGCCAATGCTTTTGTTTCTGTAACTGGATCAATCTCCCAATTTCTTTGACAATAAACACATATTTGAGCACAACTATTATAAGGTTTAATAATTGCTATACCAGGATATCTTCTTGTTACCAAATCAACTGGAGAAGTATCATGTTCACCCATAAAGTCAAATAAAATTTTTCTTTCCTTTGTGTATCGAATCATTTTCTCCACATATTCTAAAGAAGGAATAACTTGTGCCCTAATTGCATGGTCATAACCAATTGATAAATTTCTATCCATTAAGCTCAAATAATATGGCGTTATACCGAATGGTATCTTATGTTTTTCTGCTAATTGAATTGCTTGCTTTTGATTTGCAGTTAATTCAATTAATTTTACTAATGGTTCTGCGTTATGAATGACATTTCTTAATTGCCATTTATAATCATTCCATTGTTCTAAATTGGCATCAAAATATTTTAAAATTCTTCTCTTATTTTCTTCTCGCCATCCTTTAACATCTTTATCCAGCCCACTTGGGTATTTTTTAAAATATTTTCGCATAGAAGCACCTAATTCATCTAATTTTTTTGTTCTCTCTTTAGCTGCTTCCTGTCCTGTAAGAGTTAGATAAATTGGAATTCCTTTTTTTGCATCTTCTGATTCATAATAGATATTTGAATGACCGGAAATACCTTTAAATAAATTGATAAATTCTAAAAAAAATCCAACTGATAAATCTTTAATAATTGTCTTCTTTCTTCCTCTTGCTAATTTCCAAAGATAATCTAGCGCAGATGTTTTAGTCCTTTTTTCATTTATGGGACCAATAATACTTCTAAAAGTCCTAATGCACTCTCGTACAACGGACTTCTCAAGTATGTGTAAATCGTTATTTAGAGCAAAAATATTTATTTCTTCTTTATTTATATAATAGTAAAGTTTTTCTCTTGCTTTATCGAGAGTTGTAGAACTTTTTAGTATTTTATAAATTTCAGGGTTTGAATGCCACAATCGTTGCACGTAGGTATCAAGATCAGCAGTGAATTTGGGTTTTAAATAATCAAGTGAATCAGAGAAAACATCATCAACTATTTTGAGCTGCTCAATCTTTGGGGGATTAATAATCGGCTTTTTCAATATATTAGATTTCATCTTTTCCTCCTAAGATTTATGATTGATA
The DNA here is from genome assembly GCA_016929735.1 of Ignavibacteriales bacterium. Classification (GTDB taxonomy): domain Bacteria; phylum Bacteroidota; class Ignavibacteria; order Ignavibacteriales; family Melioribacteraceae; genus JAFGPR01. Next base: position 1,807 of record JAFGID010000273.1, read on the forward strand.
ATTCTTTCCTAATATAACAAAATTATTTGAAATATCAAAAATAAAAATTTAAGAGAATTTATTAACAAATCCTTGGTAGCAACTCTCCACTAAACATATCAAGTATTCGATTACTTCCGTATTCATTTTTTAAAATTACTTTTCCTTTCTTACTTTTAATAACTTCACCAATTAAACAGGCAAGTTTTGACTGCTCAAATTTTCTTAATATCTGAATTGATTTTTTTGTTTGTTGCTGAGGTAGAAAAATAATAAATCTACCTTCATTAGCAATGTGAACAGGATCAAAACCGAGTAACTCACACACTGACAATACGGGTGTTGATACAGGTATTTCATTGGATTGAATTTCAAATTGCATATCAGATTTTTTTGATAATTCAACTAGGGCACTTGCTAATCCTCCTCTTGTTAAATCTCTCAAACAATGAATTTCAATTCCTGAATCTAATAATTCATTTACAATATTATTCAAAGGAGCTAAATCACTTTCGAGTTTGGTTTCAAATTCCAAATTTTCTCTACTTGATAGGACTGAAATTCCATGCCGTCCAATATCACCTGATAGGATTATATTATCCCCAACTTTAATTGATGTCGGCTTGATCTCTAAATTATTTTCAATTATACCTATTCCGGTTGTATTAATAAATAATTCATCACCATCTTTAATTCTGTTTATTACTTTAGTATCACCCGTGACAATTTTTACTCCCGTTTTATCAGTAGCTATTTTGATGCTTTGAATGATTTCCCACAATATTTTTGTGTCAAATCCTTCTTCAATAATTAAGGATAATGAAATATATTTTGGTATTGCACCGCACATAGATAAATCATTGACAGTTCCATAAACAGCTAACTTACCAATGTCGCCACCTCTGAAAAAGAGAGGTTTTATTGTATAAGAATCTGTTGTAAATGCCACTTTTCCATTTGGAATTGATAACAATGCTCCGTCATGCTCCTCGTTAATTATTTCATTATTGAATGTCTCTCTGAACATTTTGTTGATAAGTTCGTTCATCAATTTACCACCACTACCATGAGCTAAAGTGATATTTGGATAATTGCTGATTGGTAATGGACAATTTAATTCAAGTGTATTACTTTTTTCTTTCATTGATATTATAAATGTATGTAATTAAAAACCATAAATTATTGAAAATAAAACAATTAAAACTTTTACTTAATTCTGATTATTATAATTTACTTTGTGTTTAAAATATGCAGCACAAGCACCTTCTGATGATACCATTGTAGCTCCAAAGGGATTTTCTGGTGTACATTCTTTTCCAAAATATTTGCATTCGTATGGTTTTTTCAATCCTCGCAATATCAAACCGCTAATGCATTCTTTTTCTTCTGATTTAGAAAATTCTGGTATTTTAAATTTATTTTCCGCATTAAAAGAAGTATAATTTTCTTTTAATTCTAAACCACTATTTGGGATAATTCCAATCCCTCGCCAATTTCTATCGACTATTTTAAAAACAGAATTCATAATTTCGATAGCTTTTTTATTTCCATTTTGAGTAACTGAGCGAGTGTATTTATTCACTACAGCAAATTTCTTCTTTTCCAGTAATTTAATGCAATTTAAAGTCCCTTGTAATAAATCATAAGGTTCGAATCCTGTTATAACGACAGGGATTTTGTATTCATCAGAAATATTTACGTAATCTTTTAACCCTGTGATAGTGCAAACATGTCCAGGTGCAAGGAGTCCGTCAATCTTACTTTCTTTATCTGATAAAACAAATTCAACAGCAGGTGGGACAATTACATTTGCACAAATAATAGAAAAATTTTTGATATTTTTATTATATGCTAAATCAACAGTAGAGGCGATCAACGGAGCGGTTGTTTCAAAGCCAACAGCAAAAAATACTACTTCTTTATTAATATTATTTTCTGCTATTTCAAGAGCATTCATTGGTGAATAAACAACACGAATATCAGCACCAATTGATTTTTGGTGAAGCAAATCGGAATCTGAACCAGGTACTCTAAGCATATCACCAAAGGAGGTGATTATTGTATTTTGTTTTTGTGAAAGATAAATAACTTTATCAATCAATTCAACGGAAGTAACGCATACAGGGCACCCTGGACCGTGAACGTAATTTATTTTTGGTTGAAATATTTCATCAAATCCATATTTTAGCAAAGAATGAGTCTGACCCCCACACACTTCCATTATATTCCATTCCTTGGTTAATGTATTTTTAATTTCCGAAATGAGCGATTTTATAATTTTTGGTTCACGATATTCAGAAAGATATTTCATTCGATATCCTTTAAATCACCTTTTAGTAAATCGTAAATTTCATTTGCTTC
>JAFGID010000026.1 GCA_016929735.1 Ignavibacteriales bacterium
GGATCTTTCCCAAGTGGTCCGCCAAATCCAAATAGATATCTTGTATAAGCATATTGACGATAATCATAGACACCTAAGATATGTTCGTCTGATGGTTCGTGATTTTTAATCCAGATATCGTGCGCCCAAGTTAATGCATATATGAGCGAATCCATTGCTAAAAGTGAATCCTGATATATGCCAGTATTCAAATATGGTTTATATCTCTCTTTTGCCAATTCATAACCTAATGAACCCGAGCCATAATTCAACTTAATCCATTCTTTTAAGTAATTGGGGTCATTCGGATCAAGGTTAGGGGTTTTTATCCAGTTATCAACACTCCCCCATTTTTGCCATTCGTAATTATTTTTATCGTAGATATAATCACCATAATGGTATTGACCCGGTGGGCGATATTCAACTCTGAATTCACCGCTGAATTTTGGGGTACCCTCTTTTAATACAACCTTTACAACACCAGCTTGTGAGTTGCCATATTCTGCTGAAAAACCACCTGTAATTAGCTGAAGCTGCTGCACACCTAAAGGGTTTACATCATATTTCCAAGAATTATCTGCTTTATCAACACCACCAGAACCGGGTACACTTGTGTTCGAGCTTTTCTGTTCGACACCATCAACTTGGAAATTGACTTCGTAGGAACCAGAACCTCTTACTGAATAATCACCTTTTGAATCCTTTTGAAAACCTGCAGACAAATCAAGAGCTCCCCTTAGACCTTCAACAGGAGCAACTTTAATTTGCTCATTACTCAAGTGATCCTGAGAAGATGTCCTGTCTTTGATGATTGGAGATTTATTGGCAAGAACCACAACCTCGCCTAATTGGTAGGACTCGTCTTGCATTTGAACCGTAATTTCGGTTGTCCTATCAATATAAATAACTACATTTGTTTGTGTAGTTTTTGAATATCCGACCATACTACAAACAACGTTATATGTACCGGGCTGGATATTTAAAATTGCGAACCTGCCATTTATATCCGTAGATGCACCAATTGTAGTACCCTCAATAACAACATTGACACCGATAAGTGCTTCGTTTGTTGCAGAGTCAAAAATGTGACCAACAAGTTTTCCTGTTTGCCCTTGACTATATAAAAGATATGGAGTAAGACAAGTAAGTAAAACAAAGAAAAACGAAATTTTTTTTATTTTGCTTTTTATCATAGCAAAGAGTATTTTTATTATTCGCCTAGTTATTTATTAATCTTTAAACTAACAAAAAATATTATGCAAGTGTTATAATTTAACAATTTAGATTATAACAATTAAATTTCTTTATTAACATTATTAGTTTAATTTTTAACGGCTAAAACCGTTTAATACTAGCTTCCTTTCTCACTTCTCGGCCATAAATGGCGGAGTTACTAATATGTTCAAAATTTTTAACTCAAACAATAATCAATAATTACCAAAAATTTAACACTTAATTTCTCTATTTCATTAAAATCATCTTATTACTTAAACTACCGACTGGAGTAACAAGTGTATAAATGTAAATTCCACTTGACAAATTAGAAGCATCAAATTTGATTGTATGTCTTCCAGCATTCATTGAACCAGTAAATAATGTTGCAACTTCCTGTCCAAGAATATTTGATATAACCAATTTAACTTCAGATGCTTCAGGTAATGAGAAACTAATCTTTGTTGATGGATTGAATGGATTAGGATAATTTTGTTCCAGTAAATAACTTGTCGGAATATTTATTTCTTCGTTAATACCAACAGTAGTATTTCTAAACAAATAAATCTTCTTTGAACCAGCATCAGAGACATATGCGTATCTTCCATTTGATGTTACAACAACATCTGTTGGCATTCCTAACGGAGCGCCAGATGGATCGGGATTGTCTCCACTGAATTGACTTGGGAGTTCCCAAACTTCGTCAGCATAAATTCCGTCGAATTCAAAGGCTTTAACCCATTTGCGTGTGGAGTCTGTTCCTGCTACCCATAAGTATTCATAATAACTATCAACAAAAATTCCGAATGGTATTGAGCTGTCAAAATCCAAGAAGTAATCATCTTGTAAAATTCTGACAGGGGTGTAATTAATCGGTCGTATATAATTACCACCAGTCCAACGAGCAACACCGCCATTAGAAACACCAACATTAGAATTTCTAGTAGTATAAAATACAGATTGTGTAGAATCTGAATAATCAACACCGGGGACTAATGCTACATCTCTAATTAAACCAACTCCACCAACTTCAGGACCTCCCGGTTCAACTATATTATTAACATCCCAATTTGCACCTGGATATGGGGGGATATATGTTCCCCTGACTGTTGTAATATTAGTATCATAACCATAATTATAAAGTCTAAATGTCGTTCCATAAGATATACCTGTAAATCCTATTGAATCTTCAGTTATTACAAAACCATGATTAAAGGAACCATAACCGCCTGTGCCACCTCCAAATTCTGAAAATGCTCTAAAAGCTTCTCTATTTAGAGTATCTGCATTCTTATAAATATATAAACCGGAAACCGTAGATGGTTTGAATTTTGGATAAGGTTGGGTAAACATGACATATATATCATTGCCAAGAGTAGAAATTCCTCGAAGTGCACCGACATGTCCAAGCAAAGTATCACTATCTCCATTTAAATCATAATCAATGAATTTGTGAATAACCGAATCACCATAGTTTAAGTAAAAGATAGAATTATGTGCAGTAGCACTTGTAACTTTTGATGAGATAATATACAGACGGTTATTTTGGTCGAGTGTGATTAAATAAGGATTGACTGAATTGGAATCAGCATCTGGGAATTTAATCGTTTTTTCAAATACCCAATCTTGGGCAAAAATATTTGAGAACGTAATAATAAAAACAAGAAACGAAGCGATTTGTAAAATTCTCTTCTTCATATTAACCTCAACTTATTTGTAAAAAATTTAACGGTAAAATTAACTTATTTTTAATTTATTTACAAGAGGATAATAAAAATATTTTCATATTTTGATGGGACTTATAGGAAGTATAAATTTTGTCGATATCTGCTTTACATTTTTTTTATAAAATCGGGGAGAAGAATTCTATCAATTTCTATTGTATTACCTGTTTCTTTATCAATCTTTAAAAATAAACCGCATAGATGAACATTCCCTTCCGCTGTTTGATATTTCTGCGGTGTCTGGTATAAGAATCTATTGACCCCTGCTTCGATTTTCATTCCAATAACTGAGTCATAAGGACCTGTCATGCCAACATCGGTAATATATGCAGTCCCATTTTCTGATATTCTTTCATCCGATGTCTGGACGTGTGTATGAGTTCCAACAATTGCACTTACCTTTCCATCAAGATAATTTAACATAGCATTTTTCTCTGCTGTTGCTTCTGCGTGGAAATCAATCAAAATAACATTTGTATCACTCTTGAATTTTTTAATAAATGCTTCAGCACATCTGAACGGACAATCAATTGGAAACATAAATGTTCTACCCTGCAAATTTAAGATTCCAACTTTTCCTTTCTTCGTTTCCAGCAAATAATTTCCTTTACCATAAGTTCCCAATGGATAATTTTGAGGTCGTAAAACCCGTGGTTCTGTTTTCATATATTCTTGCGATTGATGCTTATCCCAAGTATGATTGCCACCTGTAATTACATCAACACCTAAATCAAACAAAATTTTTGCTTCAACCTCAGTCGCACCTTTTCCATCAGAAATATTTTCTCCGTTAGCAATAATTACATCAGTTTTATATTTACTTTTCAGACCAGGGAGCCATGTTTGAACCATTTCCAGTCCGGGTTTACCTATAATGTCGCCAATAAAAAGAATGTTAATATCCATAAGTTTTTTGAATTGTTTTTTTTACATCACAAAAATAAATTAAATTTACATTAGTTTTTTGATTTTCTAAAGAAAATACTGATAAATTTTTAATTATATTTTTCTTGTAATGAAAACGATTAATGTAAAAATGAAAAAAATCGAATTGAAAAATATCCTGATTAAAGATGCAATTTTTAGTATCCTTGATTTTGAAACAAGCGGAATGACATCAAAAGAGAGTCGTGTAATTGAGGTTGGTTTAGTCAAAGTCAAAAATTATAAAATCATTGATACATATCATACTCTAATAAATCCTGAAATAAAGATTCCATCAGAAATCACAAAACTAACAGGAATAACAAACTTAGATGTAAAAAAAGCTCCTCGCTTTTCGGTTGTTGCGGATGAGATAAGTAATTTAATTGAAGATACAATTCTGGTTGCACATAATTTTAATTTTGATTATTCATTCTTAAAATCTGAATTTAATTTA
>JAFGID010000274.1 GCA_016929735.1 Ignavibacteriales bacterium
AAAAGATTTTCAATACAATCTAACCGAAGTGAAGTTTTGTTTGTTGATTATATGGTTGAGCATTTAACTCCAAACGGTAAAGCCGCTATCATTGTTCCTGAAGGAATAATTTTTCAATCTGGAAATGCATATAAGCAATTAAGAAAAATGCTTGTTGAAAATTATCTCTTTGCGGTTGTGTCTTTGCCTGCAGGAGTTTTTCAACCATACTCTGGAGTTAAAACTTCTATTCTTCTGATTGATAAAGCACTTAATAAAAAAACAGATAAAATTCTTTTTGTTAAAATTGAAAACGATGGATTTGATCTTGGTGCACAGCGTAGACCTAACAATAAAAGCCAGCTACTAATCGCAGTGAGGTTGGTTAAAGAATATATAACAGTCTGTCACACTGAGCGCAGTCGAAGTGTGAACGATATCGAATCTATTCTTACAGAAAAATTTGGTCCCAATAATCTTTGGAATATTGCAACAAAAGCAAAGATTGCTGAAAATGATGATTGGAATTTGAGCAGCGAGAGATATGCAAAAGAATTATATATCTCGACAAGTTATCCACTTGTTAAATTAAAAGATTTAGAAAACAATAAGAAAATATCATTTCTCAGAGGAAGTGGAATTTCTAAAAAAGACATTGCAGAAAATGGGAAATATAAATGTATTCACTATGGGGATTTATACACAAAATATGATATTGTTATACAAACAGTAGATTCCTATACAGACATTGAGGGTAAAGTACTATCTGAAAAAGGTGATGTTCTTGTCCCTTCAACAACAACCGCTGATGCTTTAGGAATATCTATCGCCAGAGCTCTGAATGAAGATAATGTTGTTTTAGGAGGAGACATAAATATTATTCGAACTTATAATGAACACCTAAATTCAAAATATCTTGCATATTTGATCAGCACACCTCCTTTGAAGATTGCCCTTTCAAAATATGCAAAAGGAACTAATATACTGCACTTGTCAAATAAAGATCTTGAACAACTTCAAATCCCACTCCCACCACTCGAAATACAAAAAGAAATAGTTGCAGAGATAGAAGGCTGGCAAAAAATAATTGATGGTGCACGACAAGTTGTAGACAACTACAAACCACAAATAGATATTGCTCCAGAATGGCCAATGGTGGAGTTGGGAGAAGTGGCTTATATAATTTCAGGGCAATCACCCGAGGGGAAGTACTATAATCAAGAAGGTGAAGGGATGCCATTTTATCAAGGGAAAACGGAATTTGGTGATATGTATATTGGTGAACCTAAGAGCTGGACAACTCAAATAACAAAAGAGGCTGATGCTGGTGATATAGTAATGTCAGTAAGAGCACCAGTTGGACCTGTAAATTTCCTGATCTGTAAATCTTGTATAGGAAGAGGATTGGCCGCAATCAAAGTCACAGAAAAAATTGATAAAATATTTCTTTTTAATTATATAAAATCAATTGAACAGAATATCAAAGGTGGTGGCGGTTCAGTTTTTGACTCAATAAACAGGAAGCAAATTTCTGAAATAAAAATTCCATTACCTGATTTAATTATTCAACTGGAAATCTCAGAATCTTTAAAAAAGGAACAGTTATTTGTAAAAGCCAATTCAGAGTTAATCACACTCTTTGAGCAAAAAATAAAAGACAAAATTGCGAAGGTATGGGGGGAGTAAATAAGAATAATTAAAACGACGAGGTAAAAATAATAGACGCGAAATTTTGGATAAGCGAAGAGGATTATAATAACCTCTCCCTTAATCCCTCTCCTTAAAAATGAGAGGGACTTTTAAATATAACCCTCCCCTTGTTAAGGGGAGGGGCAGGGGTGGGGTTAAAAAGAAAAACTTAACTACAGAGTATCGCGGAATACAGATTATAATAACAAAATTTCTGTCACACAATAAGTTTTTGCAAAATATTTAGAAAAATAAATTAATTAAAATGGCTAGGTTTTAAAATTAATTTTAGATGGAAATAATTATGAATTCTTTTAACTTAAATTCTTCCGAAGCAAAAAAAGTTTTAGGTAATCTTAAAAAAGTGTTAAATAAAGTGAAAACAGACCCAAAATCAACTCTGCTCGAGGTTCATATTAAACTTGAAGAAATTGAATTTAAGTTAGTAGGTATGTCAGGATTTATTAAAATTAAAAATAATACAATTTTCTCACTTCAAGTTCCCTTTTTATCATTTTACAAAATAATTCAGAGTTTAAGAGCATCTGAGTCGTTAATTCAAGTTGAAGATAATTTTATTAAAATTGGTAATTTTTCCGTCCGGTCACCTTATATCTGTGTAATTCACCCTGAAAATTCAGAAATACTAGATTTACCTCTCAATACTCATATATTAAACATACTTGCTCTTAGATATAAATACAGTGAAGAAGAACTAAGGAAAAATAATTATCTTGAAATACTTGAAAAGAAAGAGCAAGAGTTGGAAGATGACATGAGCAAAATTAGACATATTATGTTCAAGTATAATGTATATACTAAAATAGTCGAAGATAGCATTTATGACAAGATTAGAGAATATTCTAATCGTTTTTGATTTTGATGATATTCGTTTGCAAAAATATTTGAATATTTAGTAAAATATTAAACGAAAATAATATAAAATTCTGGAGCTAGAAATTCCGTGCTTTGTCCCGCCAAGTCGAGCCAAGTGTGGTAAAAAAAACTTTACCACCGAGTATCGCGGAGTAAAGCATAAAGAAGTATAAACGATGCATAGGTTAAAATAATAGACGCGGGATTTTGGTTAAGCGAAGAGGATTATAATAACCTCTCCCTTAATCCCTCTCCTTAGAAATGAGAGGGACTTTTAAATATTTTTTTTCTTGATAAGGAGAGGGACTTTTGATTCCCCTCCCCTTAAGAAGGGGAGGGGTGGGGGTGGGGTCAAAATTATGACAAAACATTACAACATATCATCCGAAAAAGAAAAACGCCGTCAACTTCGGCAAGGCCAAACCTACTGCGAAAAAATCGTATGGGAAAATGTTCGCAACAGAAGATTACTCGGTTTAAAATTCAGGAGGCAATATTCTGTTGATAAATTTGTAATAGACTTTTATTGTCCAGAACATAAAATAGCATTAGAAATTGATGGTGAAATTCACGAACAACC
>JAFGID010000027.1 GCA_016929735.1 Ignavibacteriales bacterium
ACTTATGACCCAAATACAAAAAGTGGTTCTGATACGAGTGGGAAAAAAGTTAAAGGAACAATACACTGGGTTTCTGCTCAGCATGCAATTAATGCAGAAGCTAGACTTTATGAAAGATTATTTTTAGTTGATGACCCCGCAAACGATGAAAGAGATTTTAGAGAATTGATAAATCCCAATTCTGTTGAAATATTAAAGGAATGTAAATTAGAGCCGAGTTTGCAAGGATCAAAATGTTGTGAGAAATTTCAATTTGAAAGATTGGGGTATTTCTGTGTAGATAATGTCAATTCCAATGAAAATAATTTAGTATTTAATCGTTCGGTTACTTTGAAAGATACTTGGGCAAAAATCGAAAAAAAAACAGAATAGAAAAACTATTTTATCATCTTTTCATATTTCTTTGATGCACTTAAAAATGATTTTGCATCTTTCTTACCTTGTTTCTTTTTTACATTATAAACTTCTTCGTACCCGTTAGAAATATTTTGTAAATCCTTGTTTGTTAAATTATTTGCATCACCCTCAAGTAATGGGACGGTGATTTCTTGACCAATTTTAATAATATCGGGATTTTTAATATTGTTAGAATTAACTCGATAAATATTCGGCCACAAGTAAGGGTCTTCATAAGTTGATTTTGCTAATGACCATAATTTATCTCCCTTAACAACAGTATGACTTTCTTCATTTATTTTTGTAACTACTTTTGAAGAATCAATTTTCGTAGCATTAATTTCCTTATCCTTATCGTCAACTAAAGTAATAGTTTTATTATCTCTTACGCTATTATCCGATTTATAAAAAATAGCAAAATAAATTACTGCTGCTAAGAGCCCTAATAATGCAAGTATTATTAATAATGATTTAAAGGATAATTTTTTATCCTCAACATAATCATCATTAGAATCTTTAAATTTTGGAATTTCTGAAATCTTGGGGTTAAATTCATAAGTACTTGCTGCTGCTGAAGGAAAACTGACTTTCTGTTCTTTCCCATTTTCCTTAAGAATATCATTGAAAACTAATTTGCTATTTTTTTCGAACTTTAATTTTTCCTCTGGAAACTCCTCTTCAAATGGTGTTGTAATAATTACTTTTTCTTTTTCTTCCGGTATCTCATCTTTTGTGTCTAATAATTCTTCTTCGAATGGTTCAGAAATGATCTCCGGTATTTTCTTATTTTCAGAATTTTCAATTACCGGTAATTCCTCAATTTTTTCTTCAATTACTTCCGATTTTAAATGTTCGTAATCAGCATTAATAAATCTCTTTAAACCCGCTTCAGGTCTGAATAATATTTGATTGTGCCCTTTAATATCAATTGTTTCCCCTGTCCTTGGATTAATTCCTTCTCTTCCATCTTTCCATTTCAATCTAAAAGTACCTATACCGGGTACTCTTACTAAACCATCTTTATATAAACCATCTTCGATATAATCAAATAATTTTCGTAAAAAATTATTGGCTAATTGTTTTGACAACCCAGATTGGACAGCAATTGCTTCACCTAGCTCAGAGAATTTTATTTTATTAGACATCTTGAATCCTCCTAAATTTTAATTTCTCTTTCAATACAGAACTGGGTTTGAATGTTAGTTGATTTTTAGGTGGAATAAGAATTTTTTTCTTTAGACCTGGATTATATGAGACATGTTGAGCTTTCAATGCAGCTGAGAAGACACCAAATTTAGGAATCGAAATAACTATACCGTCATAAAGTTTATTACGAAATACATCAACCGTACCATCATACAATTTTCTGATTTCTGTTTGAGGTCTTTCCAATTGCAAGGCTAAATAGCGAATTAACTCAACTTTAGTCATATAATGCCTTCGTGATTATCAACAATGATAAATAATTAAAAATTCTATTTTAATGTAACATTATATTTATTTAAATTCAAGTATTAACACATATTCGAAAACGTAAAACAAATCAAAGGATACTGATGCTAAAAAAAATTTTTATAATATAATATTACATCGCAATTAAAAATTATTATATTTTTGTTTATCTTCGCAATAGTAATTTATATTTTTCACAGGGAGTAATAATGTTAAAGAAATTGATAATTCCTTCCATTATTTTTTTAATAGTATTTAGTGGTTGCGGTGCAAAATCAGATAAAGAAAAAGCACTTGAACTTGCAAGTAAAGTCGTTGAATTTTTGAAAAGTGATGAAGGAAAAGATATGTTCACTTCTTTCGAGAAAGCAGAACTATTTGATGACAAAGTTACAGAGATAGCACTAGACATTGGATTCGAGACAAGAGAAGAGGCAGATAGCATTATGATTTCTCTTGAAGAAGATGAAGATGTTCAAAAAGTTTTAATTGAATATAATAACATTCTTAGAAGTTACTTCGAACAATTATATCAATAAATTTTTTGTTATTATTTTTCCATTCATTAGATTTGCATATTAAATTATGATGTTTGCCGAAGTGGCGGAATTGGTAGACGCGCTGGACTCAAAATCCAGTATGGCTCAAACCATGTGCCGGTTCGACTCCGGCCTTCG
>JAFGID010000028.1 GCA_016929735.1 Ignavibacteriales bacterium
AAGACAGTAGTTTTGGACATTCCCCAACTAACACGCCATCTTAAATCCAATTTTGCGCCATCCCACAATGGACGAGAAGTCTTAAAATCAATAGTATTAGTCTGTGAATATTTATCAGATAAATTTCCATTTGGTGCTCTTGGTCCTAGGTTTGAAGATAATCCAAGTTGAAACCACCTCGATGGTCCTGATTCATCTTGATGTGCAAAACCCCAGAAATTAGAAAAACCGGTTTTCTGACTTAGTATTCCTCCTCCTTGCATAGAATTTTTTTGTGAAAAGTTTACCGAGATATTATCGTAATCAAAAAGCATCCACTTTATACCAGTAGTTAAATAAAATAATACATTACTAAAAACTGATGGTTTATCTTCATAAACATTCATAGTATCAACTATTGTTGTATCGCTTAAAGAAGTTAGGTCTTTAGAATCTTCTTGTATTTCAGAAATGTTTCCCACATCTTCTTCATTCACTTCGGTTTTTCTTCTATCAGTTGTTTTAGTTGTCGTTTTTGTTTCTTCTTTTTTCTTTTCTTCGACTTTAAATAATGGTTCGAATAAAGATTTCCATTTAACAGAAAGTCCGAAAGTATAACTATTGCTATAACTTGCTCCCATACCTAGTGCACCCTGCTGAATATTTCTTGACCAGTTATATGTTACACTATATCCTGCACTGACATTGAAAAATTTATCAATATCCCATATGGTAGGCAATTTCGGACTTGTTTTTAAATTTATTGAATGACTATATCCAATATCTTTTCCAAATCCATCATGTGAAAATATATCACTGAATATTGAGCTGTTATCTCTTTCTTTTAATAAAGGTTTACCTTCATTATCTATTATCAGCATTCCATTCCTATCATATACATTCTCAGTTAAAAGATAAGCAAGAGTCGAATTTGCACCAACTTGATAAGATAGATTCCAATTAAAAATTCCACCATCTGTAATCTTCCAATTGAAACCTGCTCCTCGGGTGGCTTTAAAATCTCTCTGTATATTTGGTTCTGTTGTTAGATTTCTATTTTGTGATTCTGACCTATTCCTGTTGACCGATATTGAACTTGAAAATGTCTGAGGGAGATAATAAATCTTTGCGTTCCTATAATCAGTAAAAATTTCTATTAAAGAACCAATTAAAGGAATATTAGCCGGATAAAAATACAGATCATTACCCAAATTCAAAGAATAGCTCATACTTGCATTCCAATCCCAAGCACTTGTATAAAGGGTTGTCGGATTTCTACCGAAAGATTTCCCGTAATTAAATCCAAATGAAAGACTATTGATTGTATGTTTTATATACCATTCTTCGCTGGGAATAACTATCTTAATACTAGATAACGACCAAGATTCTTTAACGCTTACCGTCTGAACTTCTGTTTTCAACTTATCCGCATATCGTTGTGCATCTTCTTCAGATACAGAATCCTGCTCCATCAATCTTGTCTTTTCCATTTCTGCTGTCTTTTCCACCTCGATATCTGTACCAGGTATAAATAAAGGATTAGTTACAGACTCATTTCTACTATATTTAAGTGTTAGACTGCTACCTGTTAGTTCCAACGGTATTAGCTTCAATAAATCTAAACTAGCTGAAATACCCCAGTTACGAGTATCATTTCTTGAACCAAATCTATCATTCAATTTATGAAAATATGGATCGGTACTACTCATATTAAATGAAAGAGTAAGCAAATCTGCGAGATTGAAATTAGTAGATACTCTATACGCCCATCCATCCGTTTCATTTGCACCAAGCACACGTAATTCGTTTATCCATATATCACCCGAAACTGGAATTGATAATGGAGGTAACTGGTTTGAAGATTCTCGTTTTTGAATAGGATTATAAATACCTATTTTGAAAAACGATATTCTTGTTAATGTAGGTTTCCCTTTTACACCGAAAGTATGTCCTTCTTTATCCTTATCCAGAACGGATTGTGTGAATAATACTTTATCGAGTGAATCAGCCCTTTGTTCTTTAATAGAAGTTAACTCACTAAAAATAATTTTTACTTCATTCCAACCTTTTTGAATAGGTTGACGATATTCATAGAAGTTATTGGAATCAGAACCAAAGCGGAAATAAACTTCTGAACCATAATTATTTATACTCTCATAAAACGAAACAGAAGTTGGGTCATAATCGTGTGGATCACCGTGAATAAAAAATTTCATTTCCGAATAGTTGAATATATCAACTGGACGAGGTAATTTTTTTTCTATTTCCCTTTTTTGTCCATCTTTTAAATCTGTTACCCTCATAACAAGAGATTGCTCGTTTTTCTTTACATCCTGATCAGCTTTTGTTCTATCTGTCTCACGTTCGAGCCCAGGAGGCATTTCATATTCTGGATTTTCTTCAACACTTATAGTAGAAACCGTAAGTACTGAATCATTATTTGCTTTGTTAACGATTTCCCATTGATTGCCAACTAAATTCATTTCTGTCAATCTAATATGAATCACATCTTCAACCCCAGTAACCCACACTCTGATTGCCTCAACTTGGGTTAAAGATGCATCCCCTATTGTTTCTTTAAATTTATTGAGAGGAATTCTATATTGATACCATCCTGCATTTTTACCACCACCCGAAATAAAAATATTATTGAATTGACCTTCGTTGTCTTTTGAAGTATCGAAACTTACTTCATATCGAAAATAGTTGTTCATTCTATCAAGATTAAAGTTTCTATTCATATCTTCAGTATTTGGAATTGCTCCGACATCAGTTAATTTTGCGTTTCCTTCTGTCCCATTGATATACATATAGTCATCACGGTTCAAGCTCATTCCAATAAAAACAAAATTATCACCACTTGGATCATTGTAATATTGATTATTAGGGTCAGTAATGCCATATTTTATTCTTTCTTCTTCATCGGTCATTCCATCAATACCGGTATCTTCCCCCTCATCTATCGCATCGTTTTGGTTTTTATCTTCAGTATCCAACTTATTATTCGGGATGACATCTTCACTAATTTGCCCTAAATCAATAAAAATATTTGCATCTTTTGGCGCTTCAACAATCTTGACCCAAAATTCTATATACTCAATATTTTCTTCTAATAAATTGTTTGCAGTAGATGATAAAGGTTTCATCATACCGCCCCAATTATACTTTAATGTGTCCAGCTTTGGTTTCCAATTATATGTTCCCCTTAAATTTGGTTTATATACATAGTCGAGAACAGTAATCTGCTGGTCCTCTCTTGCGGCTTTTTTCTCAGGCCATATATCGGTTACGTTTACGTCTGAAGGTAAAAAATTGTACCAGAATGATTTTGCTTTATAGCGTAATAATATTGAATCAGGTTGATCTGGATTAGGAACATTTAATTTTTTAGGTATGCTACAATCTCTCCAACTAGTATAGGATATTCCAACTGGAATAATCCTTTTTGCCCCTTCAAAATCATCAATATATGCTACACTTTGATTATCATCACCTTGAATATTGCTTTTCTTAGTATTTGGATCTGGATCGCTATAAGCAAATTCACCAATAATATCAATCTTTGAAAGAGTTTTTGTTGAAATAACATTATTCAATAAATCAGTAACGAATGGTAAATCAATGCCAGTTTTGAAGTCAATTCCCCAAATCGAGTTATTCATTGGTTCTTCACCAATTCTGACTTTATCACTTAAAGTCTTCTGATTTAAATTAAGATAAGAAAAACCAAGTTGTGTTCTCTTACTAAAATCATATATACCTCTTAATCCTACTAATGTTTTTGAAGCAAGTTGGAACAAATCATTTTTCTCATAGGTAATCTTAAGGTCAGAATTAGGCAATAACGCTTGGTCATTTAATATCTTAACAACACCCATTGCATAATCAACCTGGTAGTCTACACCTGGAGTCAATTCGGCACTACCTAAAAATACCTTAACCGAATTCTCTACTGCGTTAAAACCAATGTTGTAGGTTTGTGAAATCGCCGCTGAGTACTGTCCAGTTAAAATATATTTATCTTTTGAATTATCTTTTCTTGCACCATTTTTTGTAGTGTCATAAACTGCTTGAAAATGATAATTAGCATTAAGTTCTTTTAGGTCACGTCCAAAAGGTTGAAGCACAGGAAAAATAATTTCACCAGTACTTGTAAAAATAGTTCTTCCCGGATCGAAATCAAATTCACCGTCTGGAGAAGGTGTACCCGTACTATTATATTTATCTAAACCGAATAATTCTAATAATTTCTTACCTTCAATATTATCTTGTGGTTCGCTTCCTTCAGTAAGATATTTAATATCAAAAACAAAACCTTCTTTCTTTACATCTTTTCCACCAACAGGATAAATACTTTTTACCATCAACGGCCATGCTTTTTTATAACTGGGATTTAATGATAAATTTCTTGGTTTTACTAACTTAAATACTCTTCTATCATTTTCCTTAATTGTTGTATCAGCTACAAATTCACCATAATATAAATCATCATCATTGCTTCCCAATGTGTTCTCAACCCTATATGATACTGCAATTACGTCTTGATCCTGGATACCTACCTTAAAACTAATAAGACCTATATACTCATTATAATCGTAATGAACACCTTCCTGAAGTATTTCAAATCTTTCTACTTCTATCTCCCCAGGTTTTGGTTGCTCTTCTCTTAAAGAATCATAATCAGTTTTATTTTTTTTATCAAATAAAGTAATGAAAGCGATACCATCTACTTCTTTTCCTTTATCAATTTTACCTGTTGCTGATTTCCATACTTCTAATTCTTTAACTCGGTATTTACTATTGATTTTCGCAGGTGAATTCTGAAAATAATCATTATAGAGATGCAGATTTGTATCCGCATAATTTTGGTCAATAAAGTAATGGTTTGTTGAATAGTCATAGGCACGAAGTTCAAACGTTTGCGATTGAGAACCACCTGTAATTGAAACTTCTTCAACTTCACTTTTTTTCTGTGACAAGAGAGCAGTCAATGAGAAAGGTCCCATTTTGAATTGGGATTTTATTCCAAAAAGTGCTTCACTACCACCAACAAGGTTAGAAGTGTTCATTGAAACATTACCAGCTTCTACACTTTGAATTATTTCATCATCGTAGCCAGTATATTTAATTTTTAACTGGTTTTCATATTCGAATGTTCTTTCAGTATTCCAATCGGCTTTAATAGATAACTTATCACCTATCATTCCATTAACAGTAATTTGAACTGTCTGCTTAAAATCAGGTTCGTTCTTTGTGTTACCCAGACGCGAAGCCGTTACTCCTTCTGTTGTTTCACTTCGCCAAGCACCATGAATAGTAACAGAGCCTCTTATGCTTAAATTAATTGTTGTTGGACCGAATATACTAAAGATAGAATTATCTGGAAGCGGAATTTCAAAATTTGTAAAACTGGCAATAAAATCTTCAAGCCCCGTTTCGGTCTTTTTTAATTCATATTTATAAGCTTCATCTTCAAGTAATTTGCGGTTAAGGGATTTTATTTTTAAATCTATATAGTCCTGCAGTGGTAATGTTAATCTTGTCTTTATTTCCTGACCTGCAATTTTTTCCTGCAATAAGACATTTTGCCCAGATGAATCAAGTTGAACAGTCCTTTGTATATAACTTGCGGATGGATAAGCAAAGAATTTTGATTGTTTTGATGGAGTAATATCGGGTGCATATTTATCACTTCTTTGATATCTAAAATATTTCAATCTTGCTGTGCTGTCTTTCATCTGAGGGTCTGTTGTATCAACAACAACATTCGAATCAATATAACCCATAAGATTATAGAATGCGAGTGAGTCCTCAATGCTAGTGCTATCTGTTGAATCAATTACTGATGTAAATAAATCCAAGCTGAAAGAAAAATCTTCTTCAGTGTTCTTCTTTGATTGCTCGGGTATTATTATCTCATCTTTTTGAGTTTCCTGCTTAATGTCTTTTTCAAATTCAATTAAATTGTTATTAATCAAATCATTGAAAAAGACATAACTTGATTTTTGATTTTCATTATAAAACGAAAAACCAAGAAAATTAAAACTCGTAATTAAAATAAAGAGGATAAATAAAAGATCTCCCCCGAGCTTTAAGTAATATGTAAAATTTCGATTGATTTTTTTTCCTATAAAAGCAATAAAAGTTGTAGATTTACTTCATTATCCTCCATTAAATTTATTTTTTGATTGCAAAAGTAATTGTTTTATTATCTATTATCAATAATAATATTGGGAATGTCCTAATTTTTGCACTATATAATATCTTCCTTACGAGTATAGACGAAAATCTTATCAACTATTGAATTATTTTCTATAATAACCGCACTCAATTTATTTCCTGTGTATGCACCTGTATCTATATAAATCGAATTAGAGATAGTATTAATTGTTATTTCAGGCATTACTGTATGTCCAACTACCTGTAATTTACCAATATTTAGTAATGGTTCGCGATTCCAAAGGATACCAAATGGTTGGTTATAATCTCTTCTAATAATTTTCTCGAATTTTTTGAAATTAGAACTATTTTCTTTTTCAAATTCTTTCTTATATCTATTGGAAATACCTGCATGAGATATGAAACAGTCTTTCAAGTCATAAATAAATGGAAGGGATTCAATAAATTTTAAATGCTTTTGTTTTTCTTTCTCGAATCCTTTATATGAATTTATTGTATCTTCATTTCCATTGTATTTCCATGAATCAGAAAAGACGCTTTTAACTTTCATTGATGAGTCATAAAACATTTTTTCGTGATTACCAAGAACGAATTTAATTTTATTTTTAAGAGTAAACTCAAAAACTTCTCTACTGAAATTTCCTCTGTCCATCAAATCACCCACAGAATAAATTTGTATTTTTCCATACTTTGAATTTATTTTCTCATAGAGTGATTTAAGTGTATTATAACATCCATGTACGTCGCTTATGATTGCAATCATAATCCTAAATTCTTTTTTGCATATTCAGTTAATTCATCTCTAAAGTTTGGATGTGCAATACTAATTAATGCTTTGGCTCTCTCGTGTATAGTCTTTCCATAGAGTTGAGCAACACCAAACTCTGTTACTACGTAGTGAACATCTCCCCTTGATGTTACAACTCCTGCTCCTGGTTTTAATGTCGGTACGATTTTAGTAATTGTATCATTTTTAGTAGTAGAAGGTAAAGTGATAATCGGTTTTCCTCCTTCAGAACGAGCAGCACCTCTTATGAAATCGACTTGTCCACCAATTCCGCTAAAAAAATCAGTACCTATTGAATCGGAACATACTTGTCCAGTTAGGTCCACTTCTATAGCAGCATTTATTGCAACCATTTTTTTATTTTGCGCAATAATAAAAGGATCATTAACATATTCCTGTGGATGAAATTCTAACAATGGATTATTATCTATAAAATCAAATGCCTTCTTTGTACCAAGTGTAAAACCAGCAATAATTTTTCCCGGATGTAATGTTTTCTTTTCACCGGTAATAACTCCTTCTTCAACTAAAGGCAACAACCCATCAGAAAACATTTCTGTGTGAACACCGAGATCTTTTTTTGTTTTTAGATTTTTCAATACTGAATCAGGAATTGCGCCAATTCCCATTTGAAGCGTAGAACCATCCTCTATTAACTCGGCACAAAATTGTCCAAGTTTATCAAAAACTAATAATTGCTCTTTCGAAATGCCTTCCTTAATTTGTGGTAATTCCGTTAATTCTTCGTTATGTTCGACTATATAATCAATTTTATTTACATGAATAAAACTGTTTCCAAGTCCACGAGGCATTTTATTATTTACTTGTGCAATTACAATTTTAGCTTTTTCAGCTGGCGTTTTAATATTACCAACATCAATTCCATAACTGCAAAATCCATGTTCATCAGGTGGGGAAACATTTATTAGTGCAACGTCAACTTTTATATTTCCTTTGACAAAAAGCAATGTGCTTTCGGATAGAAATATTGGTACGAAATCCGCTCTCCCTTCATTTACTGCAGCTCTTGCATTTGCTCCTATAAATAAAGCTATATGTCTAAAATGTTTTTCCATTCCGGGTTCTAAATAACGCAATTTACCCACAATAAGTATATGATAAATTTTTACATCATATAATTCTTCCTTTCTATCCACCATAGCATTTATTACACGGAAAGGAGCCGCGCATCCTGGTTGCACAATAATATTATCACCAGATTTAATTACTTTAACAGCCTCTTCTGCTGTTGTTAGTTTTTCTTTGTATTTTTTTATCCAAGCAGATGTTATTGGACTTTGATTTTTTATTCGTTCAGTAATCATATCATTCTCTACTTAATTTTTAGAAAACAGATGAAGTCTTTTAAATTCATGGTTAAATGTTTCAGCGATCAGTTCGTTCGTACAATATCCATTATATGTGCATACCGCTCCTGCTAATCCTGAGTCACCAATTATACTATTTGAAAAACCGTTATTAGCTATTTTTAAAATAAATTCAATTACCGCATTCGTTAATGCATAGGTTCCAGTGCGTGGTACAAGTGCTGGCATATTCGGAACACAATAATGAATTACATTATACTTTTCAAAAACAGGGTGAGAGATTGAAGTAGGTCTGCTTGTTTCTACTGCACCTCCTTGGTCAATGGAAATATCAATAATCATCGAACCCTTTTTCATAGTTTTTACCATTTCTTCAGTAACTATAAATTTAGTTTTCTCCTTATCGAATCTTGCGGCACAAATTAGTAAATCAGCAAATTTTACACCTCGAGCAATTGTATAGGGATTTGCAGCAACAGTAGTAATTACTTTCCCAATTGAATTTTCAACAACGCGCAACTTATTAATATCTCTATCAAGTAAAATAACCTGAGCACCAACACCTAAAGCTGTTCGCGCAGCATTAAAACCAACAACTCCAGCACCAATTATTACAACAGCAGCAGGCGCTACACCCGTAACCCCACCTAAAAGAATACCTCTACTATTTGGGTAATCAGCACCTAAAAATCTACCTCCTACTCTTATTGCAACCTGTCCCGAAATTTCACCTACAACATGTACAATTGGCTTATACCCGTCCTTTTCTATTAGCTCGTATGCAACAGATGTAATCTTATTTTTTAACAAGATCTCTACCATTTCACGGTTACTAATAGCTAAATTAAGAAATGAAAAAACAATTTGCGACTCACTCAATAATTCTGCTTCTTCAGTAGTAAGTGGTGCGATCTTAGTAATTAATTCAGCCCGTTGAAATACTTCTTCGCGGCTATATACAATTTTTGCACCAACCTTACGATAATCTTCATCTGAGAAATGACTCTCAGATCCGGCTTCAGTTTCTATATAAACACTATGTCCGCAATTGATTAAAGTATGGACTCCTGCCGGAGCTAATGCAACTCTTTTTTCTTCTAACAATATTTCTTTTGGAATTCCTATTCTCATCTTTAAAATATTTTTTTGTTTTAAAATTAGTAAATTAACCGAATAATAACTTTACAATAAATAATGCACCAAGAATACCTGCAATGTCTGCCAACAGTCCAACAGGTAAAGCATGTCTTGTTTTTTTAACCTGCACAGAACCAAAATAAACCGCTAAAACGTAAAATGTAGTTTCAGTACTTCCGAAAAATGTGGAGGATAAAATTCCAAGAAAAGAATCAGTTCCATGTACTGCCATTATTTCTGTCATTACGCCTGTTGAACCACTACCGGATAAGGGTCTTATTAGTGCCATAGGCAGTGCTTCCGGTGGCATACCAATAAGTTCTGCCGGATATTTCAAGACATAATTGACAAGAATATCCATTACGCCTCCTGCTCTGAAAATTGCAATTGCTACTAACATACCAACCAAATACGGAATGATTTTTACTGCAACATTAAAGCCTTCCTTTGCTCCTTCAACAAATGTTTCATATACTCTAACTTTTTTAAATAATCCATAGAGCACAAATAAAAATATTATTGTTGGAATAGCAATAATTGAAATTGTATTGATTACATCCTTAAAAATATCCGGACCTAAAACGGCAGTTAAAGCAGAAAATACTCCAGCAATTGCTAAAATTACTATTAAAGCAATACTAAATAAAAAAATCGAAAGTTTTATTAAATTCTTCTTTATGAAATTTGTAAAATATCCTTTTGGAATTGGAAACTTCTCAAATAATTTCGCTGATAAGATACCAGTCGTTGTAGCACACAATGCACCAAAAATTGATGTTCCAATTATTATTGTTGGCTCGCTACTTCCCATAGCCGCACGTATTGCAATCGCTGTAGCAGGTATTAAAGTAAGACCTGCAGTATTAATTGCTAAAAAAGTGCACATTGCATTTGTCGCAGTATCCTTTTTGGGATTTAGTTCTTGTAGTTCTTGCATAGCTTTTAGTCCAAATGGTGTTGCAGCATTACCGAGTCCAAGCATATTAGCAGAAATATTCATTATCATAGAACCTATAGCCGGATGATCCTGAGGTACTTCTGGAAATAAAAATTTTGTAATTGGACGAACAGAGCGAGCAATAATTCTCATCAATCCTGCTTCTTCAGCTATTTTCATTACTCCCAGCCATAGAGCCATTATGCCTATCAATCCGATAGCTATTTCAACAGCAATACCCGCAGTTCTAATTGCTGAATTGGTGACTGCTTTAAGTTTAGTGAATGAAACTTTTTCCAGAATGATAGTTGCAGATATTTGGTTTGGGACATCAAGGCTTTTGATTTTAACCTCACCCATCAAATCATCATCTTTTCCCGATATGCCAGCCATCTCTACCCAAATCTCAGGTGTGTTCTCATTAACTTTAAAAAATAATGTGTATTTTTTCTTTTCTTTATTAACAGTTATTTTTACAACTTGCTCAAAATCTTTTTTCACATCAACATCATAAAACTCACTGAATTGAGAAGCATCAACCTTTATAACAGCATCATATGTTTTGTTAACATCTTTGTTAAAATCTTCATTTACCAGTATTTCAACTTGTAGTTCCTGACCGTTTTTGTATTTGTTATTTGAAGTATCTATTATATCCGTTGTTACAGCAACACCAATTCCTAATAACAGAAGCCCCATCCATAAATAATTTAACATTTAATTCTCCTTGTTATGTGTTCAAAAAATAAATCAAAAAAAATTATTTGTTAGTTAAAGTTATTTAATAATATTGTAAAATTCAAATAAAATTTAATTTATAAATAGTTTTTACAAAATTATTTTATGAGTTATTTTAG
>JAFGID010000275.1 GCA_016929735.1 Ignavibacteriales bacterium
TCAGAAATTTTAAGTGAATAATTTCCAAGTAAGGAAAGAATCGGGTTTTTTTAAAGCTATCCCGCGGTGGCGGGATTTAGTTCAACACGCAATAAAAAACATAGTGCGAATAGTGCTGAATTAGAATGATATAACAATTAATAAACGGCTTGGTAACTTGATAAGTAGGTGATTTGAAATGCCCTACGTTTCTTATTGCCAAACGTTGTGTGATGCATAAACCTTCAAATGCAATTGAAATTAAGAATCAATCCGCTAATGAAATTGAAAATAGAAATAAATAAGTTGAATCAGGAGAAATAGCAAAACTTATGAAAAATCCAGCAAAACAAATCAAAATCTTCACTGTTATTTTAATTATTATTGAATTCTTTAATGGTTTAAGCGGGCTGGCCGGAGGATATGGTCTTATTGCCGATCCATCCGCTGCAAACCTGGGGATGGAACTATCCTGGTTGGAGGGCACACCGTTCAATACTTACTTAGTACCGGGAATTGTTTTGCTCGCCTTCAACGGTTTGGGAAATATTATTGCCGCAATCCTTTCACTTAAAAAAAGTAAATATATGAATGAGGTGGCTGTTTTTTTTGGTTTTGGGATGATTATATGGATAGTGAGCCAGGTGTTATGGATAGGTTACAAAAACTTTTTACAACCCTTGTATTTTTCAACAGGATTGGTTCAGGGAATACTCGGACTTTTCATTAGAAATAAAATGAGAGTTATGGTTAAGAGATCAAGCTAATTCACTGGCAAAGTAACTAAATAGTAATGAAACAAAAATGTATGAAAAATGACGAAAACAATTTTATCTATTGTGCTAATTTTACATGGTTTAGTTCATATCTGGTATTTACTTTTATTAACAAAGGTTGTCAAATTCATCCCGGAGATGGGATGGACCGGAGACTCATGGTTAGTATCCGGGTCTTCTGAAATTATCTGGATCAGATATACCGGGATTATTATGTATTCCCTTACTTGCGTATTATTTGTAAGTTCAGGTATAGGCTTAATGTCAAATAGCAGCATAATCAGGAATCTCCTTATTTTTTCGGCTATTTTGTCATCCATACTAATCATCTTCTTTTTTGACGGCCGTTTTGATATGTTGGTTCAAAAGGGTTTTGTTGGTTTGATAATCAATATGATTATTATTTTCCTATTATATATGTATCCCGATAAAATCATTTAAGATTTATCCGTACAAATAGGGAAGTGAATAATCAGCAGCAGAGGCAAAATGAATCGAAAAATTTATTGATTAAATGTCAGAGACTAAAGTCAAATATACAACAATACCATATCCTAAGATTCGGAGAGCTACCATTGGCGTGCTGAAAGCAGCCAAGCGTAAAAATATGATTCATAGTATAATTGAGGTTGATATTTCGAATGCCAGAAAAAATATTCGAAAAATTAAAAAGGAAACGAAAAATTATATATCATTCACGGGATATATTATTTACTGTGTATCAAAGGCAGTAGCTAAGAATAAAATAATGCATGCTTATAGGAATAAAAAAAATAAATTGATTCTATTCGATGATGTTGACGTAAGCACTACAATAGAAAGGAAGATTAACAATAACAATGAAGTTGTTGCCATGATAGTTCGCGGAGCAAATCACAAAACAGTTGCAGAAATATCAGAAGAAATTAAGAATGAGAAGGAAAAAGATGTTAAGGACGCACAGGTTTTTCGTTCAATAAATCTTTTTAGCTATCCCTTCAATTATTAGGCAATTGGTCTTTAGGTTGCTTGATAAATCACCCAAACTAATGAAAAAGAAAGCTGGTACAATAATGGTTACATCTGCAAATATGATTGGCACTGGAGCTGGCTGGGGTATTCCTGTTGCAACACATACATTAAACGTTACAATTGGAGGCATCGTTGATAGGACTATTGAGCACAAAAATCAATTTGAGAAAAGACAAAATTTATGTTTGACATTTAGTTTCGACCATGATATTATTGATGGTGCTCCCGCCGCCAGATTTATTAGAAACATTAAAAAAATCATTGAAAGTGGTGAAATTATTATTTAATCATATAAACCAAAAATTAAATTAAAATAAGGAGGTTTAAATGAAAGAAAACTTCAATGACAGAATAAAATTTAATTTTGGAATTGTCGGTGCTGTTCTCATAGTACTTGGTACAATTTTCCCATCATTATTTGCAATATTCCTTCAGCCAAAGCAACCTCCATGGGAGAGTGCAGCTGTCTTTGTTCAGCATTACCATGTGATTCAAAGTCTCCCGTTCTATTTTGGATTCTTTCTAGTTGGTGGTAGTTTCATGCTTTTAGTCGCTATCTATCTCCTAGCCGATCCGCAGCATTCACCCTTGGCAGGATTAGTATTTGGGATCACTGGAGGCGCCATTGTAATTATCAATTACATTATTCAGACTACATATATCCCAGCTGTAGTTTCTGGATATACATCAGATCAAGCGATAATGCTCCAAGCATTATCAATGGGAAATCCAAGGTCTCTCGCATGGGCGTTTGAGATGTGGGGCTATGGTGGTATTGGTTTAGGTACATGGTTGGCAGCTACCTTTTTTGGGGCGACTAAGCTGGAGCGATTTGCGAAAGTACTGTTCATTCTCAATGGAATTCTTAGCCTTATTGGTGCGGTTTGGACTGCGGTGGACTTAGGCTGGGTATTAA
>JAFGID010000276.1 GCA_016929735.1 Ignavibacteriales bacterium
TTCAGGTGGAAATGTATTTTATGCAAAAAATATTGGCACTAAAAGCACTCCGTCATTTCAACTTAATACTGAATATTTTTCAACAATTAAATTAAATGGAAATGCTTCAACCGTATCTCTTGCCGATTGGGATAATGACGGAGATTACGACTTGTTAAGCGGAATATGGACAAGTAATTTTATTTACTACAGAAATATCGGAAATAACTCAATATCAAAATTTCAGCAGGCGACAACAACTTTTACAAGCTTAAATCCCGGTTCTTCTTATACTTCGCCTGTCTTCGTAAATCTTGATAATGATGGTGATTGGGATATTGTTAGTGGGCTTCTGAACGGAACGCTTGTATATTATGTTAATAATGGGTCTTCATTTTCTCAAAATACGACTTTATTTGCAGGTATTGATGTTGGTTGGACAAGTATTCCAACTTTTGCCGATATTGATGGAGATGGGGATTTAGATTTATTAATAGGTGCTGAGTCAGCAAGTGAAGTTTCGTTTTATAAAAATAATAGTGGCTCATTTGTAAAAAACGATACATTGCTCCAAGGAATAATTTTTCCAAACTATTGTCGTCCAACCTTTGTTGATATAGATAATGACAACGATTACGATTTAGTTATTGGAAAAATAAATGGAAGCATATTATTTTATGAAAACATAGGAAATGTTAACCAACCAGTATGGCAACAGAATGATGTAATATTTGCTAACATTAAAGTAGACCAAAATGCTCATACTGGTTTTGCCGATATGGATAACGATGGAAGAAAAGATATGCTCATCGGCGAGTACAACGGCAACTTCACATATTACAAAAATTTATTCTCTCCTGTGTCAATAGAAAATGAAAATTTAGAATTGCCAAGCAACTTTGTATTGTATCAAAATTTTCCTAACCCCTTTAATCCGAGTACAAAAATACGCTATTCTATTGCGTCAAATAGTAATGGTGAAACGTCTAATGTTCTGATAAAAATTTTTGATATTCTTGGAAGAGAAATTTTAACTTTGGTTAACGAAAAGAAAACACCAGGAATTTATGAGATCCAATTTAATGGTGAAATTTTATCTAGTGGAATATATTTTTATTCACTTGAAACAAACGGACACAAAGAAGTGAAGAAAATGACATTGCTAAAATGATGATAAATTATACCTAAGTTATATTTGTTTTTATGAAAAAAGAAAAACTAAATATTAACAACAATAAGAAATCGGAAAATCAGTCCCGTATTTCAATTGATGATACTGTTAAACTACTTAAAGAAAGCGAGAAGAAATATAAAAACCTCACTGATAGTATCCCTTTAGGAATATTTCAAAGTACACCTGATAAGTATGGAAAATTTATTGAAGTCAATTCTGCATTTGTAAAAATTCTAGGTTATAAAAACAAAAATGAATTAGTAAAATTAAATGTATCAGACATTTATCAAAATCCAAATATACATGAACAAATTAGTAAAATTTTAATACAAAAAGGAACATTAAAAAATAAGAAAATAAAATTACTACGAAAGGATGGTAAACCTATAACGGTCCTATTAACATCACGTTTTATTAAAAAAAGTAATGGGAAAATTTCTCACTTTATCGGAATAATTGAAAATATAACAAAAAAAAACAACACTAAAGAAGAATTAAATATACAGAAATCTTATTTCGAAAATTTATTTAATAGTGCACCAGAAGCAATTGTGTTACACGGTAACGATGATAAAATTTTAAATGTCAATGAAGAGTTTTGTCGAATGTTTGGATATACAAAAAAAGAAGCAATTGGACAATTCATTAATGAACTATTAGTATCTGATGAATATAAAGAAGAAGGTGTTTCGATATCTGCAAGTGTTATTAAAGGAAATAGGATTGCATTGAGTACAAAACGTAAAAGAAAGGATGGTTCTCTTGTTGATGTTTCTATTTTAGGTGCCCCAATTATTCACAACGGAAAACAGATAGGCGATTATGCAATTTATCGGGATATTACAGAAGAAGCAAAATTCAACGAGGAATTATTAGTTCAGAAAACATATCTGGAAGAGTTATTCAACAGTGCTCCAGAAGCAATAGTACTCCATGACAATAGTGATTGTATTGTGAATGTTAACAAAGAATTTAGTCGTATGTTCGAATATACAAAAGAAGAAGTCATCGGGAAAAAGATTAATGATATAGTTGCATCTAATGAATATAAAGAAAATGCAAGAATTTTATCAAAAATGGTTCTAAGTGGTAAACCGGTTGAGCATGAAACAATGCGGAAAAGAAAAAATGGAGATCTGTTTGATGTTTCTATACTTGGTGCGCCTATTATTAGTAACGACAAACAAATGGGAGTGTATGCAATTTATCGTGATATTACTGAACATAAAAAAGCGGAAGAGACAAGAATCAGAATACAAGAAGAAGCAAAGATGGCAAGAAAAATTCAGATGAATTTTTTACCAAAATCAAATCCAGAAGTAGCAGGTTATGATATTGCGGGGAGTAGTATCCCTGCCTTGAATGTCGGGGGTGATTATTATGACTTCATTTGGATAGATGAAAATAGACTTGTAGTTATTATTGGTGATGTTAGCGGTAATGGTTTGTCCGCTGCTATGGTAATGGCAAATCTTCAGGCTACTATTAGAAGTCAAACTTCCTTTGAACATAATCCTCAAAAATGTTTAGAGAGAGCAAATAAATTGCTATACCAAAGTATTGATTCAAAAACTTTTATTTCTCTATTTTATGGGGTATTAGATATTAAGACAAATTTATTTCAATATGCTAATGCAGGGCAAGATTTACCAATTAAATTTTCAATCAATAAAGAACCAACTGCATTAACAATTCACGGTGTTGCTCTTGGATTAATTGAAAATTCAAATTATCAAAATGGAGAAACAATTTTAGAACCAGGTGATACTTTGATTCTTTATACCGATGGGATTATAGAAAGTATGAATGAAAAGCGAGAGCAATTTGGTAAGGATCGATTACTTGAACTTGTTCAACAAAACACAGAAAGAGCAAGTAATAAAATTGTTGAAGATATTCTCTCTGTAGCAAAAGCACACTGTACAATAGAAGAATTAAACGATGATATGACAATAGTAATTATTAAAAGAAAAGTTGAATAATCTAATTTGCACATCAAATATCAGTAATTATTTAAAATATCCATCATATCTGCCTCAAGAGTATTGATTGGCGTTTCGATAATTCGTCCAAGTTCATTATCATCTTTGTAAAATATAAATGTCGGCACAAATTCAATTCCATATTTTTCAATATCTATATCCTGACATTTTTTAAGACGATTGACATTTATGAGAGTAATATTTTCTTTATCAAATTCAATAAGAGAAAGAATTTTATAAAATCTCGGAACTTCCCTCCTACTATCGCCGCACCAAGTTGCCATCATAATTGTAATAGTAATATTATCGGTGCTCTCTTTCAAATTTTCAATTGCACTATCTAATGGATTATATAAATCATATCCCTCTGAAAACCATGTAGCAAAATGTGTATCTAAAAAAGCTTCCATATTGCATAATCCTATCAAAATATTTTGCTTTGCACTATCATCATATACAATCTGATTATAAATTTGTGCAGAAAGATTTGTGTAAATCACAAAAAATAAAACGACTAATATTTTCATCTCTTCTCCTTACTGTTTTCGTTTCTAATATCAATACCCCAGTGAAGCTTATTTCTTAGAGTATTAAAATAATTTGTTGATTTTGTTTTTACTAATTTTAAAGTTTTCTTGCCTTTATAGATTTCGATTTTTGCAGGTGAATGAAAATATTTAAGTCTCTGACCGTCGCAGCTAATTTGAATATTTTCAAAAGCGGATGTTATTTCAATTGTTATTTTTTGAGTATCTGATAAAACCAAAGGACGCATGTTTAAAGTATGAGGTGAAATTGGATTTAATGAAATTACATCTGATGTCGGTTGGATTACTGGTCCACCTGTAGAAAGGGCATAGCCAGTTGAACCTGTTGGCGTTGCAATTATTACACCATCAGCAGAAAATTCAGTAACATAATCATCATCAACTGAAACTGACATCTGTATCATTTTGGGGTATTTCCCCTTTTCAATTACAATATCATTAATCGCAAAAAACTTTCCACAATTTTCTGAAAGACATATTCCTTCAAGTGTCATCCTTTTTTCGATAATATATTTACCGTTTTTTAAGTCCTTAAATAATTTACTTATGTTGCTAATATCAAATTCAGCAAGAAATCCTAACTTACCGAAATTTATTCCAATGAGAGGTGCATTTAAATTTCTTGCTTCATATGCAGTCTGAAGCATTGTTCCATCACCACCAATTGAAATAATAAAATCACAATTCTTAACTAATTCATTATGCGGAAGATATTCTGTTTTCTTATCATCTATTTTAAGTTTTGATTTAAAATCAATTAACCGGTCACTTAAACTAAATTCAAAGCTATTATTTGCTATTTCCTTTAGAATTTTCTTAATAATGCTAAGGATTTTCTCCTTTTTCATATTTGGTATGATTGCAAATTTCATTTCACATTACCTTTGTTTTTTAATTCCCAAAGTTTAGAATATTTAGTAAATACATAAGAAGAGGAAAAACAAGCAAGAATAAATCCCTGCATTCCATCCAAAAAACCTAATTTTAAAAAATACATTTTGATAAACATAAAAATCGGGCGGAAAAGTAAACCAAGAAATGAAACAGATCTATTTTTGGTTTTTAATTCTAGTGCAGCAAGTGTTGTATAACGGTTAAATTTTTCAAGATAATGATGAATGTCAGGATCGGTAAAATGATCTATGTCATTTTTTAATTTACCGATTTTACCATCTATTTCAAGATGTTCATGCACCTCTCTTTCGACAAATTTTGCCTTATGTTTGTTGAACAATCTGATAGCGCGAGCTGGATACCAACCTGAATGCTTTATCCATTTTCCGAGGAAATATGCTCTTCTTGCTACAGAAAATGCCACCACATCAGGTAGATCACTTTTCAAAAAATTTATTTCGTCAGCAAGTTCAGGGCGAATAACTTCATCAGCGTCAATCCAAAATACCCAATCGTGTTTAGTTTTATCAACTGCAAAAATTTTTGTTTTTGCAAATCCCATCCAATCGGTTACTTCCCAATTTACCTTATCTGCGAATGATTTTACAATATCAAGAGTTTTATCATCAGATTTACTATCAACGATTACAACTATATCATCAATACAATTTAATTGGTTTTCAATACACGCTTTGATATTTCGTTCTTCGTTCTTCGCAATAACGATTGAGGATATTTTTATTTTTTCTGTCATTTCAATAATTTTTCAATTGCGTCTATGACTAATTTACAAGGAATTGAATTTATATCCAAATCAGAACCGAACCTAAATTTTTCTAATAATTTTTCTTTGTCTTTTTCATTTGTAATTTCTTCAGGATAAATGTAAATACAGTTTGAATACATTTCACTTGGATAAGGATTAAATCGTCCATAGTGATTTCCATTTGAGATACAAACAAAAGGACAACCCACAGCAGCCGCAATATGTGTTGAACCTGTTTCATTTGAAACTAATATTTTTGCATCTGAAATTACTTTACTTAATTCAACTAAATTACTCTTTCCAGCAAGATTAATTGCTTCGAAACCAAGCGATGAAATTATATTTTTGGAAATATCAATATCATTTTTTGAACCTGCGAGAACTATTTCATATTTGTATTTCGAGTGAATAAATTTTGCTGTCTCTGCAAAATTTTCTGCTTTCCATTTTCGTTTTTCAGCACCTGCTCCAGGAAAAATAATAGCATAATTTTTAGGAAGAGCTATATTTAGATTTATATTTTCAACATCAATTTTAGGCTTAGATATAGCAATAATTTGTTCAATTAATTTTTCAAAAAA
>JAFGID010000029.1 GCA_016929735.1 Ignavibacteriales bacterium
GCACAATATCAGGTGTGGTTGTTTTCTTCATTTGAATCAGCAGGCAAGCAATTTTCGTATTTCACAAATAATCTACTCAGCGAATTTGCTTATGTTGGATTGCTCTTGTCATTAATTGGAATTTTTATTGCTTTTAAAAGATTGAAAAAGATAGCAATATTTTTGCTTATCACTTTTGTGTTTACGGTGTTATATTCAATCAATTATGATATAAATGATATTGATGCGTATTTTCTTCTTGCCTACATATCACTTTCCTTTTTCTCGGTTTTCTGTTTTGCTGAATTACTAAAAAATTTCTCGAAGAAAAAATTTTCTTTTAGAATAAAACCGGCATATTTTTTCATTATTCCAATTTTAATTCTTGGATTTAATTTTTCAAAAGTAGATCAAAGTAATATTCACATTTTTGAAGATTACACAAAAGCAATTTTAGATGAGGTTGAGAAAAATGCTTTAATCTTTACATACCAATGGGATTATTTCGTATCTCCAGCGTATTATTTCCAATTTGTTGAGGATTATAGAAAAGATGTCTGCATAATTGATAAGGAATTACTGAGGAGGTCTTGGTATTATTTACAAACACAAAATAACTATCCTGATGTAGTTGATGGAATTAAAGGTGAAATTAACGCTTTTCTTGATGCAATTAAACCATTCGAGAGGAATGAAAATTTTGACCCTAATTTATTGGAAAACATTTACAGAAAAATATTGACAAACCTATTTGTTACAAACGTTCATGAGAGGGAATGTTATATTGCACCGGAATTGGTACAGAACGAGATGAGGACAGGGGAGTTTACTTTACCCGAAGGGTTTTATCTTATTCCTGAAGGGATGTTGTTCAGAGTTGTTAGAGAAAACAAATATTATGCTTATGATTACCCGAATCATAAAATCAGAACAACGGGGAGAAAGAATATGTACATTGAGCAAATACAAACTATGATTCCGATGATGTATCTGAATCGTGCGTTATATGAAATTCAATATAAGAATATTAAAGAAGCGAAGAAATATATTGACAAAATTCAAAAGGAATATCCTGAATATAAAATTAATTCGGAAATTTTGAAATTTGTTGATTGATAGATTATTTTATCTTCCTATTTCATCTAGATTTTTCTTTTTTGCTTCTAATTGTTCTTTGCTTTCAACGAATTTTTCATCGGGGATACAACTATCAGTTGGGCATACTTCTGCACATTGCGGTTTGTCAAAAAAGCCGACACATTCAGTGCATTTATCTGGGACTATGTAATAATGTTCAGTTGAGAAAAACCCGTTTGTCCCTTGAGGAGTTGAATCGTTTTGGCCATAAGTTTTACCTGCATAAACCCACTCTTCACCTTGTTCGTAAATTGCATTATTAGGGCATTCAGCTTTACAAGCACCACAACTGATGCATTCGTCATTGATTCTAATTGCCATTATTTTCTCCTTAAAAATTATTAAATTTGAAAAAGGAAATTTTATTTTTTAAAATATAACAAATAATTACATAAAAATTTATAAAATAAATCGAATTAAAATGAAAATTTTTATTAAAAGCTTAATTTCAACTATCATCTTTATTTCTATTCATTTATTTCTAAGTTGTTCTGATAATGAAAACGGAGAAATTCTTGTTGAAATATTTACTTCAGATAAACAGATTAAATTATGTAATCTTTTTGAGAAATACGACACGAATATATTGATTGATTCAATAGAGAGTTTTTCTAATTATAATCATCACGAAATCTTAACAAAAACCGTTATTATTGACACTACAATTAAAGACGTGTATAATATTGATGGGCAGACATATATAAAAGCCTGTATAGTGAACAAATTATCTGATAGAATTTTAACTGTCCTAAAATGTGATGAAGATACTGCAAAAATAGTGGATAATATTAAAAGCAACAGAGTATTAATTTCTGCCAAAATATCAAATGTAAAATTTTCTGATAGCGTTGTAGCTGTTCAGGATATTGATGGTGAAACAAAATATTTAAAATTAGGGTATGATATATTTTTATTTGGAAATTTATTGGAAATAAATGAATTACCATTGCTTAATTCCTACAATAAAAACTATTGGAATTAGAAAATGAAAAGTAAAATTCTTATATTTTTTTTATTCGCTAATTTTTTAGTATTCGCACAAACGGCAGCACAAGATACACTTGTAATTTTTAATTCCAGCAACTCTTGCTTACCCACCAACACAATTACAGATGTTTATTTTGATAAGAATGACAATATTTGGATTGCTACCTATGACAAGGGGGTGATAAAAATTAGTGAAGATTCATATCAGTTTTTTGACAAAGACAATTCACAAATGACTCGCAATTATGTCTATAGAATTGAAGAGGATAACAAAGCTAATATCTGGATGTCATCTATGGGCTCGGGTATGATTAAGTATTCAAATGATTCTTTATTTGTCTATTATAAAGAAAACTCGGAGATTGGAGCTGATTACATCTATAATTTTGATATTGACAAAAATAATAATTTATGGATTGGTACTTGGGAAAATGGGCTTGTTAGATATGATGGTAAAAATTTTACGGCAAGAAACATGGAAGTCAGATTAACTCCACATAAAGTCATGGCTGTCCTTTGTGATGATGATACTATTTGGTATGGTGATATTTATGGGTTGTTATCTTTAAGCAATAATAATTTCAAGAGATATGATGAGAAAAATAGCAATCTCCCATCTCTACCCATTTACATGTTAAAAAAAACATTAAATGGAGTATATTGGTTGGGTTATAAGCAACATGGTGTGGCAAGACGCGAAAACAATAAATGGGAATATCTGCTTGAGTCCCAGCATATAAGTGTCAATGATATGGACTTTGATAGTGATGGTAACTTATGGCTCGCAAGTTTTGGAACTGGTCTGGTTAAATATGACAATAAAACATGGACATATTATAACAAAGGAAATAAAAAATTTCCTGATGATTTATTGTTTTCAATTCATATTGATGAAAATAATAATAAATGGGTTGGAAGTTATTTTGCCGGATTAATTATTTTCAATGAAGAAGGTGTTGAATTAGATAATAATAAAATTAAATTATTAACAGAAATTGAGTGTCAACAAAAATGAAATTAACTAAATTTTTTCTTATAAGCATTTTCTGCTTTTCTATTAATACTTTTTGCCAGAATATAAAAATAGTTAAAATATTTGACAGCAATTTATTTTTGCTTGATAATGGAGATACAGTAAGATTGGCAGGAATAGATATTCCGATTAGAAATCATTATAATAAAAAATTATTAGATATTGCAAATGAAGTGATAGACTATTGCGAAACAAATTTATTAAATAAAAATTTAAGTTTAGAATATGTAAGAGAGAATGTTTATAAAGAAAAATATAAACTTGCTCATATCAAAAGGGAATATCCATTTGAGACTCTTGATTTCAGTGAGATATTTTTAAAAAAAGGTTATGGAAAGTTTAATGGGAAAATAAATTCAAAGTATAATAATGAATACAAAAATGCCGAATACAACGCATATATTTCTGCAAACGAAATTTGGAAAGTTGATGGTATAGAGAATATTAATCTTTTATCAGAAGGAACTCCAGAAAAAAATGTAATTCTTACGGGTAAGGAAATAAAAACATTATTTATAAAAACTATTACTGGAGATAATTTCATAGGCACTTATGAAACATCAGATGAACAAATAATAACATATAAAACAAATACAGGTTTAAAAACTTTTTACAAAAACGAAATTCTAAGTGCAGAACTGCTTAATGAAACCAATCCGACAAATAATTTTACAGTAATAAAAGATGCCGGAACTTCAGCATTACTATCTTTATTATTACCAGGTGCGGGACAGATTTATTGCGAGAGTTTATGGACAGGTTTTTTATTTTTAACCACTACATCATTTCTTTATTCGGTTCATTTTATTTCTGAAAATAGAGATATTAAATTTGGCACACTGTTTTTAGGAGTTGGAGTTCATATCTTTTCTTTTATAGATGCTTTCTATAGAGCAAAAAAATACAACGAACAATTTAATTACGGATTTATCTTTGATAGGGAAAATATCTATTTCAGTATGAATTTTAATTTTTAAATTTCGTATGAGAATTATTTCACTTCATATCCGTTTTTTCGAATTGAATCTTTTATTTCTTCAAGCTTATCTTTATCGGAATTAAAAAATACTCTGCCATTATTTAAATCAACCTTCACACTACCTGTCCCTTCAACAGACTCAACAGCATTTTTGACCGTTGCCGCACAATGTTTGCATGTCATTCCTGCAACTACTAGTGATAATTTATCCATTTTATTTATACCCTTTGATTTTATTTTCATTCTTACTATTCCGATATAATTTCTGAAAAACATTAAGAGTAATATTATTGAACCGGCAATCTTTAACCAATCTGGTAAAATTTTATGTTCGTGTAAATGCATTATAGAGAAACTTGTACCGAATACTAATAGATTTAAAATGTATCCAAGCAACAAACTGACAATAATAATAGAACCAAGATAAATTGCTAAAACTTTCTTGCCAAGAATTTTAAGGATTGTGGAAATTGTTACTGCGTTTGTTGCAGGACCAGCTAAAAGAAAAACCAATGCAGCACCCGGCGATAATCCTTTTAATATTAAAGATGCTGCAATAGGCGTAGAAGCAGTTGCACACACATAAAGAGGAATAGCTATTACAAGCAGAATAAGCATCGAAAGAAATTGATTGTTGAGATATAATTCAAAAAAATTATCAGGGATAAAAGCGGAAATCAATCCTGCTAATAAAA
>JAFGID010000277.1 GCA_016929735.1 Ignavibacteriales bacterium
GATGCAAAAAAGATAATGAGAAAGTAAAAAAGTAATTTTTTCATTTAAATGTCTTATTTATAATGAACTTAAAATATTTTATGCGAAAATATACAATAAAAATTTCTACTATACTAAAATTGCGATTTTATTTTCTCTTTCAAAAATGTAAATAATTTCTTTCAGATAACATTTCAATTTTTTGTATATTTACAACTCAATAATTCTGCTTTAATAGTTAAAAGCAGATTTTAGAAGCAATTTTAAATAATTTATGATATTAAGATGGATAAAAACGAAAAACCAATCTCAAAACCAAAAGCTTTTTTCAAAGTAATCGCTGATTACATACGAATCCCAAATCTTAAAAGAATAGCTGAAAAATATGACAAGCAATTAATAAATTTAGTTGCAAATAACCGCACAATCAGAAAAGTTGTAATGGGAGTTGTACGACGAAGGACAAAAAAGTTTTTCTTTTCAAGAGAAGATATGCCTGTAAATGTCCGCAAGGAACAATATGCTATGGCACTTGCAGTTCTTAAATCAGTTGAAAGATTTATTGATTCAATTCAAAACAAAACAATAATTAAAAACGCTTTAATAAATAACATTATCCCCGCAGTAAGTAAAGTTGTTGCAAGAAAACCATCTCTAATTCCTGAATACGAAAAACGATTCAATAATTGGCCTCCCGGATTTCTTACTATTGCACCTACAGGAGCATGTAATTTAAGATGTGCTGGTTGTTATGCAAATAGCGATGACTCAACTAATCAAAGTTTGGATTTTGATGTCTTGGATAAAATAATCCAGCAGAAAAAAGAATTATGGGGTTCTTGGTTTACTGTATTGACAGGTGGCGAACCATTTATCTATAAAAGCAAAGGTAAAACACTGCTCGATTTGGTTGAGAAACATCCTGACCAATATTTTATGGTTTATACCAATGGGACATTGCTAACTGATGAAGTCGTTGAACGAATGGCTAAACTTGGAAATATATCACCTGCAATTTCTGTTGAAGGTTACGAGGAAGAAACAGATGAAAGAAGGGGAAAAGGAACATATCAGAAAATTCTCGAAGCTTACGAAAGATTGAAAAGACATGGTGTTCCGTTTGGCGTTTCAGTTACTGCATTCAAGCATAATGTTGAAAAAATAAATCAAGAACTTTTTGACACCTATTTAAAAAAACATGGTGCTTTTTATATGTGGATTTTCCAATATATGCCGATAGGGAGAGAACAATCGTTAGATATGTTAATCACTCCTGAACAAAGACTTGATTTATACAACAGAACAAATCATGCCGTTAAAAAAGAAGGAATGTTCATTGCAGATTTTTGGAATAGTGGTATTGCTTCTTATGGTTGCATTTCTGCTGGAACAGGTGGCGGATATTTTTATATTGATTGGAATGGAAATGTAACACCTTGTACATTTGTTCCTTATTCACATATTAATATCAATAAAGCATTCGAAAAGGATATGGATCTGAATGATGTTGTTGAACATGGATTTATGAAAGATGTCCGTCAATGGCAAAAAGATTACGCACTCGAACAGCCACCTGATAAAAAAGGAAACTGGTTCAGACCTTGTCCAATTCGTGACCACTATGAATTTATTCTTGAAAAAATTAAAAAATACGATGCTAAACCAATTGACAAATCGGGACAGGATGCACTCGAAGACGAAAATTATCAGAAAGGAATGGTTAATTATGGCAATGATTACGGAAAACTGACTGACCCAATATGGGAAAAAGAGATGTTAAATAAGTCGTAAATGTTTAACAAGTTTTTATTAGATTTATTTATAAATTTTACTATTTTATTTAATTTTCTATGTTCAATATTCTAGAAGGTTAATTTATGTCAATACTATCAAAAATTAAAGATTTTTTTGCGCGGAAATCTGTTGCTACTGGTGGTGGCGGAGAAAAAGCTATAGAAAAACAGAAAGCAATGGGTAAGCTGCCCTGTCGTGAGAGAATTGGAATACTATTAGATAAAAATTCGTTTTTTGAATTTGATCTTTTCGTGGCACACAAATGCAAAGATTTCAATATGGACAAAAAGGAACTCCATGCAGATGGTGTTGTAACTGGTACAGGAACAATCAACGGAAATCCGATTTGTGTATTTGCTCAGGATTTTACCGTCGCAGGCGGTTCACTCGGATTGGCACATGCAAGAAAAATTACAAAACTAATGGACCATTCTATTAAGTTAGGTGTTCCTTTAATCGGTATTAATGATTCAGGAGGAGCAAGAATTCAGGAAGGTGTTAATTCTCTTGCAGGTTATGGTGAGATTTTCTATCGAAACACATTAGCATCAGGAGTTGTTCCTCAAATCTCTGTCATACTGGGTCCTTGTGCCGGTGGAGCTGTTTATTCACCCGCGCTTACCGATTTTGTTTTCGTCGTGGATAAAATTTCTAAAATGTTTATTACCGGTCCTGAAGTAATTAAAACAGTTTTAGGCGAAGAAATTTCAATGGAAGACTTAGGTGGCGCAAGTGTACATACGGAAATTTCTGGCAATGCTCATTTCTTTGCAAAAGATGAATATGAATGTTTCGAACAAATAAAAACTTTACTTTCATATTTACC
>JAFGID010000278.1 GCA_016929735.1 Ignavibacteriales bacterium
ATATATATTTCTGGTGTAAAACTAACCGTTACTCTATCCATTATTTTTCTTCTTTCTCAGTTTTAAAGGCTTCGACTCCAGCTTTTACCGCACCTTTAAGTTTATCTTTTTCTTCAACAATTTTTTCTTTCTTTGAATGAATAAAATCACCAGCTTTTTCTTTTGCGTCTTTCATAATTCTTTCGGCTTCTTTTACCAAGTGCTCAACTTTTTCTTTTGCATCGTGCATAAACTTTTCGCCTTTTACTTTTGCTTCGTTAAACACTTCCTTTGATTTTCCTTTTACCTTTTCAATTTTCTCTTCGGTTCCTTCAATGATGTCGTTAGCTTTTACTTTTATATCTGCTCGCAATTCTTTTCCACTTTTAGGAGCAAATAATAGAGCAATAATTCCGCCAACAACAGAACCAGCTAAGAAACCCAAGAAAACACTCTTTTTGTTATCGTTTTCGAAACTCATATTTTTCTCCAAATATTATTTTTAATAAACTATATTAAAATAATAACTTAAGATAATAAAAGCAAGAAAAACTAAAAATATTCACAAATTTTTACATATTTTTTTGTAAATTGAATTATATTAAGATGTATTTGCATTTCTAAATTTAATAATTTTATGCAATTAAGATATTAAATATATTGTCAGTTTAAAACTAAAATACGATTTTAAATATTCAACAAACAATTCATTAAATTTTCAATTTTTATTTTTATCTTTGCAATCAAAAATTCAGGAAACAAGTTTGAATATCTTAGTTACAGGAGGGGCGGGTTACATTGGTTCTCATTTTGTTAAAGAAGCATTAAATGAGAAATACAATGTCTTTGTACTTGATAATCTATCTCGGGGACATATAGAAGCACTTCCAAAAAATGTAAAAATCATTGATAAGGATCTACTTAGTAAAAATAAATTAAGAGAAAAATTCTCTGAATTAAATATTTCCTGCATCGTTCATTTTGCAGGTTATGCATTAGTTGGTGAATCAGTAGAAAATCCTAAACTATATTATGATAATAATGTAGTTGGAACTTTGAATTTGTTAGATGCAGCTCTTGAGTGTAATATAAAAAAAATAATTTTCTCATCTTCGTGTTCAGTTTATGGTAATCCTTTGACAATACCAATTACAGAAGAAGAAATAATTAAACCAATTAATCCTTACGCGGAAACGAAAGCAATTGTTGAAAAAATATTATTAAATTATAATAAAGCTTATAATTTGAAATTTGTTTCGTTAAGATATTTCAACGCTGCAGGAGCAGATTTTTCGGGTAATCTCGGGGAAAGTCATAATCCTGAAACTCACTTGATACCAAGAGTAATAAAAGCGGCATTAGGTGAGTTAGAATTTATTGAAGTGTTTGGAACTGATTATCCAACAGAAGATGGGACTTGTATAAGAGATTATATTCATATTGAAGATTTGGCGATAGCACATTTAAAGGCAATTAATTATTTAGAAAAAAATGATGAATCCTTAATTGTTAATTTGGGCACTGGTAAAGGAAATTCAGTTCAACAAATTATTGACCTTGCTTCAAAAATTATTGGCAGTCCTATTACAGTAAAATATTCAATGAGACGCACCGGAGATCCGGCAATTCTTGTTGCTGATAATAGCAAAGCAAGGCAAAAATTAAATTGGACAGCTAAATATAATTTAGATGGCATTATTGAATCAGCCTATAATTGGCATAAAAATCAAAAATTTTAAGTTATGAAAATTGAAAAGACAAATATTGACAAACTATTGATTATTCAACCAGATATTTTTAAAGATGACAGAGGCTACTTTTTTGAATCATACAATTCCTTGAGATACAAAGGGTTAGGAATTAATACCCTCTTTGTTCAAGATAATATTTCTAAATCAACAAAAAATACTATACGTGGTTTGCACTATCAAATCGGCAATAGCGCACAAGGGAAATTATGTCAGGTTTTACTGGGAGAAGTTTTAGATGTTGCTGTTGATGTCAGGTTTGGTTCAAAAACATTTGGAAAATATTTTTCTATAATCCTTTCAGAAGAAAATAAAACTCAATTATACATACCACCTGGTTTTGCACATGGTTTTGCTGTCCTTTCTGATATTGCAATATTTTCTTATAAATGTACTGCACATTATAATAAAGATTCTGAAAGAACAATCATTTATAATGATAGTGATTTGAATATTGATTGGAAAATTGGAAATCCAATCCTTTCGGAAAAGGATTTAAATGGAATAAAATTTAAAAATATACAAAAAGATTTTACAATTTAAATATTGGAGGATAAATGAATATCTCAGTAATTGGAACTGGATATGTAGGTTTGGTAACTGGAACTTGTTTCGCTGAAATGGGAAATAACGTAATTTGTGTTGATAATGATATAGCAAAATTAGAAAAATTGAATAATAATGAAGTCCCGATTTTTGAACCAGGCTTAGAAAGTATTTTTTTGAGAAATATAAAAAAACAAAAATTACAATTCACTAACAATTTGGAAGATGCCGTACTCTCGACAGAAATTATCTTTTTATGTTTACCAACTCCACAAGATGAAGATGGTTCAGCAGATCTGAAATATGTATTCGGTATAACAGAAGATATTGGTAATATACTACAAAAAACCAGTGATAAGGATTTTAAAATTATTGTAAATAAAAGTACCGTACCTGTTGGAACAACTCAAAAAATTGCTGATATATTAAAAAAATATAATTTAAATAATTTCCAAGTTGCTTCTAATCCTGAATTTTTACGAGAAGGATATGCAGTGGAAGATTTCTTAAAACCTGATAGAGTCGTTATAGGAACTAACGATGATTTTACATTTGAAAAACTTAAAGAACTGTATAAACCATTCGTAATGCAGGGTAATCCAGTAATTCGTATGGATCCGTTTAGTTCAGAAGTTACCAAGTATGCTGCAAATTCGTATTTAGCTACTAGAATAACATTTATGAATGAACTTGCAAACTTTTGCGAAATTGTTGGAGCAAATATTGACTTAGTTAGAATTGGAATGGGAGCGGATACTCGAATCGGAAAAAGATTTTTATTTGCAGGTATTGGTTATGGTGGTTCTTGCTTTCCGAAAGATGTTAAAGCATTAATTAAAACTTCAATTGAACATAAATCAGATTTAAATTTACTTAAAGTAGTTGATAAAGTAAATGATGAACAAAAGCATATTTTAACAAAAAAAGTCTTGAAATATTTTAATAATGATTTAACAGAAAAAGAATTTGCCGTGTGGGGTTTAGCTTTCAAACCTAACACGGATGATATGCGTGAAGCACCATCAGTTATTATTATAAATGATTTGTTAAAGTTAGGAGCAAAAATCAGAGCATACGATCCTGCTGCTTTGGACACAGCCAAATTTTATCTCAGTGATTCAATAAAATATTCTGAAGATCAATACTTAATTCTTAACAATGCTGATGCGCTATTAATTTTTACCGAGTGGAATGAATTTAGAAATCCAGATTTTGATATAATAAAGAGTTCATTAAATCAGCCAGTAATATTTGATGGTAGAAATGTTTACGAACCAATGAAAATGAAAGAATTAGGATTTACATATTTTAGCATCGGAAGACAACCTGTTCAATAAGAGAATATTTTTTATTCAATCATTAGGAAGAAAGCATTCTCGCAAAAATCATTTTGATAAAATTTCTTTGTAGTAATCTAAATATTTTTGAATTATTAAATTTTTATTGAATTGATTAACAGCACGATTTCTGCAAGCTTCCTTGAATTGCTTATGTTTACCCTCATCCGATAGTAAATCAATTGTATTTTTTGCCATTGTTTCGACATCACCAACATCAGTTAAATATCCTGTCTTATTTTGAATATTTAACTCAGAAAGACCACCTATATTTGTGCATATTATTGGTACTCCACAAGCCATAGCTTCAAGTGCAGCAAGCCCAAAACTTTCTGTTTCGGAAGGTAAGAAAAAAACATCGCCTAAAAACAATAAATCCTCAATTCCATCCTGCTTACCTAGGAAAGTTACTTTATTCTCTAATTTTAATTCTTTAGTCAATCTCTCACACTCTGAGCGGTCAGGTCCATCTCCAATCAATAAAAGTTTAGCGGGAATAATATCGTTCACCAATTTTAACACCCGAATTGTATCTGCAACTCTTTTAACCGGACGAAAGTTTGAAGTGTGTATTAAGATTTTTTCACCGTTTGGAGCAAAGTGGGATTTCGAAGTTTCATTATTTTTTGGTTTATAAAGTTCTGTATCAATAAAATTATAAATTACCTGAATATCCTTATTTGTTTGATGTGCGGTTTTGGTTTTATCCTTTAGAAATTGAGAGACAGCAGTAACACCATCACTTTCTTCTATGCTGAATTTAACAAGCGGCATAAATGAAGGTTCAAGCCCAACCAATGTTATATCGGTTCCGTGCAGAGTAGATATTATTTTAATCTCATAACCCCTTGTCGCCAAAATTTTCTTAGCCATACAAGCGCTCATTGCATGAGGTATCGCATAATGTACATGGAACAAATCTATTTTATGATTTT
This sequence comes from Ignavibacteriales bacterium, assembly GCA_016929735.1. Classification (GTDB taxonomy): domain Bacteria; phylum Bacteroidota; class Ignavibacteria; order Ignavibacteriales; family Melioribacteraceae; genus JAFGPR01. The sequence continues at coordinate 4,546 of JAFGID010000278.1, forward strand.
CAGCTACCTCAATCATTTTACTTGCGAGAGCAAGTGTATATAATTGATGCTCGAATAATGGATAATTGCTGAATTCAACCTCATGAAAATAAATATTCTCTTGAAATTTTTTTAATCTATAAGGCATTGCATAACTTACAAAATGTACTTCGTTACCTAATCTTGCTAATTCTTTGCCAAGTTCTGTTGCAACTACCCCACTACCACCATAGGTAGGATAACAAGTAATTCCAATTTTCATTTTTATTCCAAAAATTTAAAATCTTCTGTTGTTGGCTCATCACTTTCATTACCTAAATCTATAATCCATTTCCAAGTATCATCGTTTTGTTTCTTCCAAATCGATACATAGTATCCATAGCTTTTCTGTTCATATCCAGTACTATCTTTCTGTGTAAAGACCCATTTGCCAAGTGTATATCCTAAATCACAAGATTGAGAAATTTCCCCCATTAAAGGTTCCCAAACCATAGAGACATTTTTATTCATCGGTTTATTATTTTTAGGTACATTTTTCCATTTTACTGGATGTCCTTTACTGGGTAACTTAATAGCATTACTATCTGCAAATTCACTGAATGCATCTGTAATCCCATATTTCTGAGCATAATCCGAAAATGCTTTATCAGTATCCATAATAGTTTTTAATTCCGAATTCATATCTCTTGTTTCCTGACAATTAAAAAAAATTACAATAGTTAAAATAATTGAAAAAGTAACTAAATGATTTTGAATTTTCATTTATTTCATCCTTATCAAATTAAGAAATTATTTATGTCGTATAAATTATCAACAATAAAATCCGGTTTTTCAAATAATAGTTTTTCTTTTTTTCTATATCCGTAAGTAACAGCACAGGTCTTAGCCCCGGCATTCTTTCCGCATTGGACATCAATCTCAGCGTCACCAATGATAATTGTATCTTTTGGTTCAACATTAAACTTACTACATATTTGTAATAATGGAACAGATGATGGTTTGACAGGTAAGCCATCTTTCCTACCCCACACATAATCAAAATATTTAATTAAATTAAAATGCTGCAATATTTTTTCTGCTTGGTCTTGTCCTTTAGTTGTCAATAAGGCAATTATGTATTTGTCTTTTAATAAATCCAAAGTTTGAATTACATCTGGATAAACTTCTGAAAAATTAATGAACTCAAAATAAATGGACTTGTAATATTCTATGAACTCTTCGAAATCATGAACTTTAATTTTATACTTATTAAAAATTTCCTGAAAATGTAATCCAATCATTTCAGAGAATTTATCTGGAGGTATATCAAACTCAATACCAAATTTTTCTAATGACTTTACAGTTGATTTATAAATTGACTTATCTGAATCAATCAAAGTACCATCTAAATCGAACACAACTAACTTGATATTATGTAGTTTCAAAATAATCCCAAAAATTTATAATTGTATTTTAAATTTAACAATAAATATTGCCATTGAACAATAGAAATTGTATTATTAAAAATCTTTGCATACTTTTGCAATTAAATTTTCAATAATTATAAAGAGGTTAATAATGCCAGTAGTTGATTACAAAAAATATTGTCACATGCTAGAGAATGCAAGCAAAAAGCATTTTGCCTATCCAGCAATTAATATCACATCGGAGGCAACAGCAAATGCCTGTCTTCAGGCATTCACTGAGATGAAATCAGATGGAATTATTCAGGTTTCGACAGGTGGTGCTGAATTTGCTTCCGGTATCGGTTTAAAAGATGGAGTAATAGGAGCAATAAGTTTGGCTCAACACATTCACTTGGTTGCAGAAAAATATAACATTAACGTTGCACTTCACACAGACCATTGCCAACCGGGAAAAGTTGATAAATTTCTTCGTCCATTAATTGCAGAATCAAAAAAGAGAGTTGCTCAGGGATTAAAACCTTTATTTAATTCGCATATGTTTGACGGATCCGAATTACCACTAAAAGAGAATATGGATATTGCAGTTGAATTATTAAAAGAATGCAGTGAACTTGGAATTATTCTGGAAGTTGAGGCAGGAGTTGTAGGTGGCGAAGAAGATGGTGTTAATCACGAAGGAGCACCAGCTGAAAAATTATACACAACACCTGAGGATATGGTTTACGTCTATGAAAGGTTGTCAGCGGTGAAAGATGCGAAATATATGTTTGCTGCTACTTTTGGAAATGTTCATGGTGTTTACAAACCAGGTAATGTTGTTCTCAAACCAAAAATTCTAAAGGAAGGACAGGATGCATTAAAAGCAAAATTTGGCAAGGAAACACAATTTTATTTAGTATTTCATGGTGGTAGTGGTTCATCACAAGAAGAGATAAGAGAAACTATTGGGTACGGAGTAATTAAAATGAATGTTGACACTGATACTCAATATGCATTTACACGTCCAATAGTTGACCATATGTTAAAAAATTATGATGGAGTATTAAGAATAGAAGGAGATGTTGGAAATAAAAAAGTTTATGACCCGAGAAGTTATATGAAAAAAGCTGAAGAAGGAATGAAACAAAGAGTAATTCAAGCAATAAAAGACTTAGATTGCGAAGGTACTACTTTAGGCCTTTAATAGATTAGTAAAAATCTCTTTTAAACAGGTTGTTGCAGATAATTCGCAGCAACCTTTTTTATTAATTTTCAACCATTACTTCTTCATAATATTTAGTGTATTCTTGAATTGCTTTAAATAAACAACTTGCTATTTCATTTTGACCAGATTCAGAATTAAGAAATTTCTCATCTGTTTCGTTCGAAAGAAAACCTGCTTCAATAAGAACACTTGGCATAGATGCACCAACTAAAACGTAAAAGCCTGCTTGTTTTATTCCCCTTGTCGGAATTGATACATTCGTCTTCCATTTTTCGTTTAACAAATCTGCAAATTTTTCTGAATGCCGCATATATGTGGAGTGAGCCATACTTACAAGAATGAAATTCTCATCAGTTAATTTTTGGTATTTTGATTGGTCGTCTTCGAATCGTATCACACTGTTTTCGAATTCTGCAATATCAATTGCGTCTTTTGTCTTTCCAGGACGTAGTAGAAATACTTCAAGACCTCTTGCCGAACTTGGCTTTTGTTCTAAGGAATTACAATGAATTGAAATAAAAAGTTTTCCATCATTTTCATTTGCTATTTTACCTCGTTTATATAATTCGACAAATTTATCATTATCTCTAGTGTAAATAACTTCAACGTTAGGTAAATTATTCTGAATTATTTTTCCTAATTTTATTGCAATTTTGAGGTTAATATCTTTCTCTCGGACACCAGTAACGCCAATTGCCCCAGGATCCTTACCACCATGCCCCGGATCAATTACTATTTTGTCAAATTTCCATTTTTTTTTTCAGGCTCGTAGATATTTTCGACATCTATTGTTTTGTTGTGAATGGCAAGAATAAGGTCATTAGTTAGGTCACTCCGATATGATTCTGCTGTAGAATACCCTTCTCTAAGAACAAATTCCAACTGTGAACCACCGGCAATATTTTTTTGTCTTATACTTTTAACAAGTCCTGCAACCTGAGTATTTTGAGCAATATCTGGAGCAATTGTAACATCTGTAAGAAATAAATATAATACTCCATTATTAATAGGGCTACTAAACTTAGTAATTTTTTTCGACGTTTTGATTTGGATTAATGTACCATTTGACTTTTCTGAAATTTCAATTGCATAAATATCATAACTCGTATCAACTGGTTTTGTATTTTGATTGTTGTTCGTTACAATTACTTGAACATCTTCTTTTGGTTTTGTGATTGTCAATGAATTTGAAATATTAAAATAATCGACCCTCCCACCATATGTCATATTAATGTATTCAAGAGTATATTGCAAAGGAATAAATATATCATTGTTCCTGACAATTGTTGACAAAGGCAGTTGATAAACAGTTCCTTTATTGTCCCCGTTAGAAATAACAACAACGAACTGATTACGAGAACTGATTTTTAATTTGTATTTATTAAATTTAAATTCAAACTTGCCTGTCTCTCCATTGTAAAACGAATTGCTACCCATAAGATTTGCTAATTCTTTTACAGATACAAATGGCATTCCTCTCTTTTCAATATAACTCAGTGTATTCGGACTTCCATCAACCATTACGTTCATCTTCAAAAAATCTTGAGCTGATAAAGTTATGCTAAGAACAAAAACGAATAATATTATTTTTTTCATATTCAAATCAATTATTTTTTGCTAAATTTAAAATAACGAAAAATTATTTTTATAAATATACTAAAACTTACATAAATAATCTCAATAAATCGTTTTTTTTATTATGGCAAATTTTATAAAACTTATTAAAAATTATGTTTCCATACACAATTAGTTAAATTATGAAGAATAAAAAAATTTACATTGCGGGTCATACTGGAATGGTTGGTTCTGCAATTTTAAGAAAATTATACTCTGATGGTTTTACAAATATTATTTTTAAAGATATAAGCGAACTTGATTTAACAAAGCAGAACGAAGTAGAAAAATATTTCAAAACAGAAAAACCAGAACTTGTTATTATTGCTGCGGCAAAGGTTGGTGGAATTTTAGCAAACAATACCTATCGCGCACAGTTCATTTACGAGAATTTGATGATTGAAGCAAATATAATTCATGCGTCCTATTTAAATAATGTTGAGAAAGTAATCTTTCTTGGTAGCTCATGCATTTACCCTAAATTAGCAAAACAACCATTGAAGGAAGAATATTTGCTTACTGATTCACTCGAATACACTAATGAACCTTATGCTATTGCTAAAATTGCTGGAATTAAATTGTGTGAAAATTATTATAAACAGTATGGATGTAATTATTTATCAGTTATGCCAACAAATTTATTTGGGCCCGACGATAACTTCAATCTTCACTCATCACATGTCCTTCCTGCACTAATTAGAAAGTTTCATGAAGGAAAAAGCAATCCAAAACAATCAGTTGAAATTTGGGGTACTGGTTCACCGATGCGTGAATTTTTATATGTTGAAGATTTGACAGAAGCAATCATTTTTGTGTTACAAAATGTTAATGCAAAAGACTTGTATGAAAATGGAATTTCACATCTAAATATCGGAACGGGAGAAGATATTTCAATAAAAGATTTATCTTTTATGATAAAAAAAATTGTTGGTTTTGAAGGAAACATTATTTTTGATAGGACTAAACCTGATGGTACACCAAAAAAATTACTTGATGTTTCAAGAATAAACAAATTGGGTTGGAAGCATAAAACAACTCTTGAAGAAGGTATTAAATTAGCATATAAATGGTTTTTAAATAACTTAGAAAAAATTTATGAAAAAAAATAAGATTGCGCTAATTACCGGAATAACCGGACAGGATGGGAGTTATCTTACAGAAATTTTATTAAAGAAAAATTATATCGTTCATGGCATAATAAGAAGGAGCAGTTCTTTCAACACTGGCAGAATCGACCACTTGTATAATGATAGGAATTTATTGAACAAAAAATTTTTTCTGCACTATGGCGATATAGTTGATACAAGTAACTTAAATCGTTTACTCGAGAAAATTCAACCAGATGAAATTTATAATCTTGCTGCTCAGAGTCATGTTTTGGTTTCCTTTCAGATTCCTGATTACACTGCACAGGTAGATGCTCTCGGAACACTTAGAATTCTTGATGCAATTCGAGAAACAGGTTTACATAAAACAAAATTTTATCAAGCATCAACAAGTGAATTATATGGTAAAGTCCAAGAAGTACCACAAACAGAAAAGACATCTTTTTATCCACGCTCACCGTATGGAGTTGCAAAACTTTACGCATATTGGATAATAGTTAATTTCAGGGAAGCATATAATATATTTGCAAGTAATGGAATTTTGTTCAATCACGAATCACCCCGTCGTGGCGAAACATTTGTAACTAGAAAAATAACCAGAGCTGCTGCTCAAATAGTTCTTGGCAAACAGGAAAAAATAATTCTTGGTAATCTTGATGCAAAACGCGATTGGGGTTATGCACCTGAATATTGCGAAGGTATGTGGCGAATTTTACAACATAAGCAAGGCGATGATTTTGTCCTTGCTACTGGTAAAACCCATACTGTCCGCGAATTTACAGAGTTGACTTTTAAGCAACTTGGAATTGAACTTGAGTGGAAAGGGAAAGCAGAAAAAGAGAAAGGAATTGTTAAATCATTTAATCCTGAAATGAATAATGTGCTTATTTCAAATAAAAATTTGATTGGAAAGATAAAAAAAGGCATCAGAGTTATTGAAGTGTCACCAGTTTATTACCGCCCAACAGAAGTTGACTTATTAGTTGGTGATGCTAGCAAAGCACAAAAATTGTTAGGATGGAAAGCCAAAACGAAGTTTAAAGAGTTGGTGGGAATTATGATTGATGCGGATTTGAGAAAACAGATAAAGAATACAGATAATTAGAATTAAAAACACAACATATAATTTTTAAATTCTTCAAATTCTTTTGACATTGGAATTGATTGCTTTGACTTCTTACTTACTTCAATTAATCTCGTTGGTATATGCTGAATATCAATATTAGCTTTCTTAACAATATCACTAAACTTTGCATGATGTGCTGTCTCAACAACAACTCCTTGATATACATCTTGATCTATTTCTGAAATATATTTTTGTAATGCTAAATATCCAACAGAACCATGTGGATCGATAATATAATTATTTTTTTTGTAAACATCCTTTATGCCCATAACTATATCATCATCCGAGAAACTCTCTGAAAATATGTCCTCTCTAATTGAATTTATGTCATTTGAATAAATATCAACTATTCTTGTAAGATTACTTGGATTGCTTACATCCATTGCATTGGCGTAAGTTTTAATTGTTTTTTTTATTTCTAATTTACCTGTTTCAATAAATTTTGTGAAGACATCATTCGAATTCGTTCCGCCAATAAATTTTGTAATTGGTAGCCCCATCTTCTTTGCAATTAAACCAGCAGTCAAATTTCCAAGATTACCAGATGGAACAGAAACAAAAATATTCTCCGATTTTTTTTCTAGTTGTTTATACGCTTCAAAATAATAGAATATTTGAGGAATTAGTCGTGAAATATTTATAGAATTTGCTGAAGATAAATTTAATTTACTCCGTATGTCTTTATCAAATAATGCTTGTTTCACTAAACTTTGACAATCATCAAAAGTACCTGATATTTCGAGAGCAGTTATATTTTTCCCATAAGTCGTCAACTGTTTTTCCTGAAGTTCACTCACCATTCCACTCGGATATAAAATAAAAACTTTTATCCCTTCTTTCTCATAAAAACCATCAGCAACAGCACTCCCCGTATCTCCAGAAGTTGCGACAAGAATATTCAATTCTTTATCCAGATCTTTTGCAAAATGTTCCATAACACGAGCCATAAATCTTGCACCGAAATCTTTAAATGCCAAAGTTGGACCGTGGAATAATTCTAAAACATAATTTCTATCATCAAGTTGAATTAATGGTGCAGGAAAATTAATAGCATCTAATATTATTTCAAACAACTTATCAGGGGATATTTCTTCTTCAATAAATTTACTTGCAATTAGATATGATATTTCTTGAAATGAAAAGTCATTAATATTTACAAAAAGATTTTTATCTATGCTTGGAATAAATATTGGATTATACAATCCTCCATCATCAGCAAGGCCTTGCATAACAGCGGTTCGAAAGTCTGTAAGATTATTTTTATTGTTTGTGCTGTAAAATTTCATATAATTTGTGGACCATTTGTATTTATTTTAGATACATAGATTTTATTGTTTACTTTAATCTTATCACAAATTTTCTTCATTGCTTTTCCTGCATTCTCAGCAATTATTTTTGAATCTGACAAAGCAAATAAAGCAGGACCCGAACCGGAGATATTACAACCTAATACACCCACACTATACGCTGCTTCTTTCATATCGTAATATGAAGGAATAAATTTTCCTCGTATTGGTTCAACAATTACATCTTTTATAGAACGACCGATTAATTCATAATTGTTTGTAGTCAATCCCGCTATTAGTCCAGCAACATTCCCCCATTGTGTAATTGCCTTTTTAAGTTCAACTTTTTCACCTAACAATTTTCTACTTTCTGCTGTTTCTATTTCAATTTGAGGATGGACTATCGTGCAGTACAAATTTTTAGGATAAGTTAAATAAACAATATCAATTGGATTATATCCCCTAATTAAAATAAAACCACCAAAAAGACAAGGAGCAACATTATCAGCATGAGTTGCCCTGCTTGCAATTTTTTCACCCTCCAAAGCAAATGGTAACAATTCATTTTTTTTAAAGGGTTTGCCGAGTAATTCATTCAATGCAAAGACTCCACCCACAGCACTTGCAGCACTCGAACCAAGTCCACTACCTATTCCGATTCTTTTCTGAATAATAACATCGAGACCAATTTTTATACCGAGACAATCCAACATTTTGAGAATTCCAACCGTGCATGTATTTTTCTCCGGCTCATAAGTTAGCTTCCCATTGTCGCCACTTATTTTTTTTATAACGATTTTATTTTGTTCATTAAAATTAATTGTTATTATATCGGATGTAATATCAACTGCAAAACCCAAAATATCAAATCCAGGACCGACATTAGATACAGAAGCGGGAACTGCGACTTTTATTTTTTCTTGTCTCATAATTTTACTAATCTTTTTCTAAATATCCTTTTGCTTTCATTAACTCAGCAATTAAAATTGTTCCCCCGGCAGCACCACGAATTGTATTGTGCGACATTATCACAAACTTAAAATCGAACAATGAACATTCTCGTAGTCTTCCGATCGATACTGCCATTCCTTTGTCAACATTACGATGCAATTTTGGTTGTGGGAATCTATCTTCTTCAAAATAATAAATTGGATTTGAAGGTGCAAAGGGTAGCTTTAATTTTTGCGGTTCACCTTTAAAATCTTTCCAAATTTCAATAATGTCCTTTTTTGTAAATTTATTTTTCAATTTAACTTGCACACACTCTGTATGTCCATCAATAACAGAAACTCTATTACACTGAGCACTTATTTTTATATCAGCAAATTTAATTTCATTATTAGATAATTTACCTAAAATTTTTAGTGGCTCTTTCTCAATTTTTTCTTCTTCGCCACTAATGAATGGAATAACATTATCCTGAATATCCATACTTGGAATTCCTGGATAACCTGCACCAGATATTGCTTGCATAGTGACAACATTTACTTGTTCCAATCCAAAATTATTATGTAATGGTTTCAATGCTAATGCTAATCCTATAGTTGAACAATTTGGATTTGTAATTATCGCACCTTTCCCAAAATTTTGGATTTTAACTAATTCTAAATGGTCTGAGTTTACTTCAGGAATTATCAATGGAACATCTTGAGCAAATCTATGATTTTTTGAATTAGAAATAACTATATAACCATTTCTAGCAAACTCTTCTTCAATTTCACCTGCAACGGATGAATCGAGAGCAGAAAAAATGAGCTTAGACTGAAGATTCGGAGCACAAGATTTTACAATCATCTCTCCAATTCTCTCTGAAAGCAAACTCGCCATATTCCAGGTTGTAGCATTTTTGTATTTCTTACCTGCTGATTTATCAGAAGCAGCAATTTCCGATATTTCAAACCAAGGATGATTTGAGAGTAATTCAATAAATTTTTGTCCGACACTTCCTGTAGCTCCTAATATTCCGACGGAAATTTTTTCTTTCATATTTTTTCGTTTTTCTATTTTGTAAAAAAATTATTTTAATATTCTTAAAATATCAGAGACAACACCGTGAGCAGTAAATTCAGCACCTGCCCCCCTACCCCTCAGCGTTAATGGATTTTCATTGTAATAAT
>JAFGID010000279.1 GCA_016929735.1 Ignavibacteriales bacterium
CTGTCGTTTATGGTTTAATTCCGGTCGGTTTAACCTTCCGGTTTTGTTCTTAAAAATTGTGGGTCGGCCAAAACCGTCAAACGAAGCCATTTATGGATTATCAAAGAACTTTTTATAAACTTTGTTTTCCGGTTTGGGTCTGCGTTTCACTTGCCGCTAACGGATGGCAATATGGCAAGTGGCGGTTTGCGGAGCGCGTCACTATCCACCGTTGAAAAAGTTTGAAGCGAGCTACAATGCCCGAATTTACTACTATCCCCGCCATTTGCTATATTGCGTGTTGGCGGTAGTTATTCTATTTTCAAAATCGTATCAACAATTGAGTTAGGAGCAAATCCAGGATGGTCATTTATTACTTTTTCAATAACATCTTTCTTTAATGCATCTTCTCTTCGATACCCATTTAAAAAAGGATACTTGGTTTTAAATAAGGTCTCAAGTTCATGACCTTGATGTTCATTAAATTCTTTTGTGATTTCAAGTTCCCAGTTGTTAAATGTTTTATAATGTAACTTATTTCCAGTATTTAACCCCAAATCAGAAAGAACTTTATCAATTATTAATTGTCCGTCTGCAGGAGTCAAATTTAACATATGCGAATAAGCTGTAATACTTAACCCACCGAAATCACCAATTGCAATTTTATTTTCCCTAATCATAAGTATGCCCATAAGTAATGGGTCTAATAGATAATTCTCAATTGCATACCTTTCATTTTCACCTAAAACTATAATACGGTCAGCAGGAATGTTATTTAAATCCCAATCGATAATTCCGTAAATTTGGTCATTACCATTCTTAAACAGATTTGTTACTACTTCAATTACATCAGTACAGTTCGAACCATTAGAAGTTCTTGCTGGAATAAATATTGGTTCAGAGGGAAAGGAAAGTAAGCGACCATAAATATTTAGTAACAATTCATAATATGTAACATCATATTTGCTTTCAACAAAGACTTGTCTTCTACGTTCTGTTGAAATTTTCAGAAATGGAATATCTGCCGAAAGAATTTCAACAGCTTTCTGGACAGGTATTTTGGTTGGAATATTAGTACCTCTTTCCAGTTGATAAATAGAAACACCTTCACTTGCAATTACAGTAGTTGGTGAGTGAGTTGAAATAATGGTTGGGATATGGTTTTGCCCTACAATATTTTCTTTCAAAACCTTTACCATCATTTTTGACATAGATGGGTGCAGACCAGCATCAGGTTCATCTATTAATAAAACATCTGGTTTTCCTAAGTCACCACCGGTATTGTAAATTGCAAGAGCTAGTGACATGAGAACTTTTTCTCCGGTTGATAAATCTGCTGAACTTATTTCAAAACCTTCTATTCTGTCTTTCAATTTAAATACAAAGCTAGAGTCTAACCTATCACCCTCTGGATTATTTACTTCATAAGGAATATTGGTTTCTACTAATAATTTATTAATAAATTCCCAAGGTGGTTCCCCATATTTACGTTTAAATTCTTCACTAGACAATACAGGCTTTGTTATAGATTTCCCTTTTGATTGATAGTATTCATTAATATTATTTTCTTCCTGACGTCTGTGGTAATTTTTAAAAATCAAAGCAAATTGAGCTGTAAAAAAGTCGTTTTGCCCCATAAAGGAAATATCAAAACTATCAGATAAATCGTTTTCAGTTAATTCACTAGCTGATTTACCAGAATCTTGCAATGCTTTCTTAATGAATCTTTTCATATTCTCATCTCGAACACGACTTAGAATCTGGCTTATATTATCTTTTTGATTTACATTTTGAGCGTGTTGTTTCCCAGAATTATATTGATTCCACACATTCTTTACGTGCTGTGATATAGAATTTGGGTCACAGGTTTCTTGAATATTTGGATTCAATCCATTAAATCCAATATATCTCACATTCTGAGTCAATCTGCCATTAATATGAACCTGAGATTTATTTTTATCCGACATCGCCTCCAAAAGATGTGTTTTCCCACTTCCATTTTTTCCTGTTAAAACACAGAAAGTAGGTAATTCAAATTCACATGGTGGATTTATCGATTTGTGCTTTTGTGTTATTGAAATTTTTATGCTCATATTATTTTATTGAATTCTCGGATTTTGCACTTTAATTACCGCCAACGTTTGCGGTATGAAAAGTTGCCGATTGCGGGCGATTTCCTATCAAGTTACACAAAAGTTGAAGCGGGCTACAACCCTTGAATAACCAACTAAACCGGCAATTTTTTATACCGCGTGTTGGCACCAGTATTTATTTGTAAATCAAATTAATAAAATCATCCGTGTTAAATCTCAGGTTTTTCATGTTTTTATCATTAATCAATTTTGAAATTGCTTTGATAATCATCACAGCAACAACTGTTTTCATTTTCCAATAAATCATTTGTGCAAGAGTTTCCTTGCCTCCTAATTTAACTTTGTCATATGGGTCATATGATTGTCCACCATGCGCTATGTCATTTCTTATTGAATAAGCCACATCCAACAAATTTTTCATCTTTGTTGCTTCCTTTTTATTATTACAGAGTGATAATAAACACATTAACTTAATAAAATCCGCTGATGTATTTTTATCAAATAGTCCTTCAAGTGCATACAACAAATCAAGTAAATTATCCATGGATAACTGGTCTGATTCAACAGCATTTAAAAATCTTTTGAGAGACCAAAGATTATAATGCCACACTGAAGCTAATCCTCCCAAATTGATTTCAACATTCTTAATTTTACTTGTCTCAATTAGTATTTCGTGCATGAAAGCATTAGTAGCAATTTTACTAGCATACGTTTTTTGTCCAGATTTAATTTGAAAAATACCATCATTTAATGGTGAGTCAGTTCTCATCATAATTGATTCAGTTGGAAAACTTAAATGTAATCCAGCTAAAAAAAATGAAGCTAATTCTTTCAAAACGGCTAGTTGTTGATGATATTTTTCAATGAACTCCATACCCCAATGAGGAATAATATCACCAGTTAAATCATTTTTCGTAGGTATATTTCTAGTCCCTTTGAAATATTCAATCTCTATTATAGAAAATCCAAGTTGATGCGACCAATCTTTATAATTCCCAACTTTTAAGTGCCCAGGAAATTTTCCACATGCGTTTTCAATCAACTCAGGTATTCTTTTCTCATTTACATAACCAGAAATAAATCTTGGATAAATTTGAATAGAGGCTTTTTTAATCTCTGTTGGATTTATGTTTTTTAGTCCTGTACTGAATCCATAATCAAACTTTCTATTCCATACTTCATTTTTGAGTATTAATTTCAAGTGGTCAGTCAAATCAAATTCAATCGGGTCAGTTTTATGACTTTCCTCTGTAAAATAACATGGTACTATCCATCTTGAAATTGTTGTCATGATAGTGGGTCTGTCGGGTAACGCAGGCGGATTACTCCGCCCTTGTCCCCTAAGAACCGTACTTGATAGTTTCCCATCATACGGCTCAAGCTCTCTAA
>JAFGID010000280.1 GCA_016929735.1 Ignavibacteriales bacterium
CCGGGGGCTGTGGAGAGAGGGTCGGAGTGCCATTATGAAACGAAACAACATTAAGACAAATTTTTTTAAAAAATCAATAAACACTATGCTAAAAAGGCACCCTCTCTCCGAGGGTTCTAGAGAGAGGGTCGGAGTGCCATTATGAAAAAAACTAATTTTATAAAGAACTTTTTTTTATTTTGATATAATTTCTTAAAGGTAAAAAACAATTTTTTTAAATTTTCTGTATGCAATTTATTCTTTAAAGTGAAACGTGCAAACGAAATCTCGTATGTGTGCAGTATTTTAAGTTATGTGTGCAGAATTCGGGGCTAAGTGTGCAAGCTAAAATTTTGGCAAATTCAGCTTTTTATCCACTTTCTAGTTTTTTCTAAAAATAAGTCTTTCTTTCTTACGGATATTTCTAAGAAAGTACCATCCTTGAAAAATACAAAACCACTTCTACTTTTATATTCAATTCCTTGGTCTTTAAATTTTGTCTTATATTCAGTAACAAAATGAAGATTAATCAAATGTTTGTCATGTACGCGAACGAAATGCAGATCACCAAGTAGCTCTTCAAAATAATTCAGTGGCTTGATTAGGCGCTTTACTTCACGATTTGCTAATATCAGATGAACTAAATCCTCTTTGATTTCAAAACGGATGATTTCATTCACTTTAATAATAGCAAATCCATTCGTAGTTTCAACTTTTATCCGGCGGACTTCTTCATTTATTGATTCTAAGAGAATATTCAAAGAGTCATCTGACAAAGATTGCATTTCTTTAAATCTTGCTACAGATTCTTGCAGTCTTAAGGGATTTATAGGTTTGATTAGATAATCCAATGCTGCAAACTCAAAAGCTCTTGCAGCATATTTTTCAAATCCAGTTGTAAAAATAATTTTGAAAGAAAGATTTTTAATTGCTTGCAATATATCGAAACACGTTCTATCACCAAGTTCGACATCCAGGAATACTAATTCTGGTTTAATATTCTCAATTAAATTAATCCCATCATCAACGTTATTAGCTGTGCCAATTATTTCGATTTCTTTGCCAAATCTTTTCAATAAGTTTTGAAGGAATAAAACCTGCTTCTTATCATCCTCAATTATCGCGGCTTTTATTGTTTTTTCCATCAAAAGCCCCCTTTTTGAAAACAAATAAAATTCTATTAGTAAATTAAGAAATAAGTATGTTTAATTCAACTCTAGTTCCTTGAGGTTCGCTTTTTTCGTTTTTTAAATCATTTATACTTACTCTAAAATTAGTTCTGTATAATTTGTTAATTAACTGAATTCTTCTTTCGACATTTCGCTGTCCGATTGATTTATACTTTTTGCTTGCCATTCTTCTTTTAGCAGATTCCTCTCTTCCTATGCCATTATCTTCAATTGTACATACTAAATTATTTTCATTTTGACTAAAAGATAGTTTAATGAGACAATTTTCTTCTTTACCAGTAAAACCATGTAAAATTGAATTTTCAAGATAAGGTTGTATTAGCATTGGAGGAATCTGTATGTCATTAATTTCAAGAGCTTCATCAGAAACTATCTGGTAGTCAAATTTTTCGCCCAAACTCAATTTTTCTAATTCGAGGTACGCTCTTAATTCTTCGATTTCTTTAGCAAGCGTGATATATTCAAGTTCTGAATTCTGAATTACTCTTCTCATCAGATCAGAGAAATTGGAAATGTAAATTATCGAATTATCAATATCCTCAGACATAAGATAGTTTTGAACAGCAACTAAGGAATTTGAAATAAAATGCGGATTCATTTGCACACGTAGAATTTTTTCAGTCGCTTGTAATTCCCTAATCTTTTGTCTTAATTTAATCCTATAATAAATTGCAGTCGATATTAGAAATAACAAAACAATGCCGCTGATTAGATATATTTTTGTTGTTTCCAATTCTTTGTTCGTTAGTTCTAGGATTTTCTTATCCTTTTCAATTTTTTCTGTCTGATACTTTTCACGCATATCGGCAATCTGTTCGCTTTTTATTTCATTAAATAAACTATCCTTCAGACTCGTGTAATTTTTGAAATAAAATAATGATTTTTGGTAATCACCTATTTGTGAATAAAATTCTGAAAATGATTCATACACATTAGTCTTTAATACTCTATCACCCATTTCATTTGCATTATTTAATGCTTCACTGAAATATTTTTTTGCTTCGCTATAATTTTGTAAATTTAAATAAGTCCAACCGACATTATTTAAAATTATCGCTTGACCTATTTTATCATTTAAACTTTTAGATATTTCTAAAGCTTCAAAATAATTTTTTAATGCTTGTGGGTAATTTCCTTGCTCATCAAGTATGTCTGCTATATTTGATAAGGAAATAACTATACCTTGTTTGTTATCTAACTCTCTTTCAATCTTCAAAGATTCTTCATAAAAGGAAAGTGCTTTTTTAAGATCATTTAATTCATAAAAAATTGTTCCTAATAAATCTAATGAACTTGCAGTTCCTATTTTGTAATTAATTTTAGTGGATAGTAAAAGAGAATTTTGACAATATTCAATAGCTTTATTCAAATTGCCCGAATGATAGTAACTCGTTGCAATATTGAAATATGAATCTGACATTCCAATAGTATCGCTGAATTCTTCGCGAATTTTTAGAGAGTTGAGATAATGCATAAGCGATTTTTCATATTCACCCTTAATATTATAAGCAGCACCTAAGCAGTCGTATGCATTTGCCAAACCTTTCGAATATTCAATCTGTTCTGAAATTACTATGGAAAGTTTCGCATAAAATATTGTTGAATCAGAATTAGAATAGTAGAATGTTTTTGCGAGAAAATTTAGAAGGTCTACTTTTTCTTCTCCCGTTGAGCTTGATATTAAAATTTGTAAGCTATCTATGTTTTGAGAAATAGTTATTTGATTAAGAGAAATAACTACCCAAAAAAGAAATAATGTTATTCTTTTTAAAATCATTCTAATAATTTTACTTTTTAATGTATTCAATAAATAATTCTTGCTCCTTTTGAACTTAATTTAGTAAATTTATGTTTAATATTCAACAAAGGCTTTTTTTTAAATGATGATAATTACACAAATGTTAAATTCTTTAAAAATTTTATGAAAATATCATACAAAATATTAACTTTAAATGTTTAAAAAAAGACTCTTTGAAGATTTTTAGACATATTAGTATTTTCAATAAATTAAGAGGTTTAATAATGATTAAACAAAAGAAAAACAAAAACAAAATTATGAGGATTGTTGTGAGCACATTCGTTTTTTCTTTTCTTTTCGGAAATTTCCATCTAATGAGTGGGCAAGAAACTGGTAATCTACCAACAAGAGACCAAATTGAAACAAAGTACAAATGGAACTTATTGGATATTTACGAAAACGAAGATCTATGGGAATCTGATTTTAAATGGGTGAATGAAAACATTTCTAAGTATTCTGAGTTTGAAGGTAAACTTGGGAACTCGCCAGAGGATTTATTCAAATGCTTAAAATTCGATGAGGAAATGGGAATTAAATTTTCACGGCTTTATTTATATGCAAATTTAGCCGGTGATCTTGATTTATCAAATTCAAAATATCAGGCAATGTCGGATAGAATGTCTGCTCTCGGTTCTAAATATGCGGCTGCAACGTCTTATATCAATCCTGAAATTCTTTTAATTCCTGAGGATAAATTATGGAAATTTGTAGATGCAAATGAAGGATTGAAAATTTACAAACACGCATTAGAAGACTTATTAAGGACAAAGAAACATACTCTACCAAAAGAACAGGAAGAATTACTTGCATTATCTGGTCCAACCAGAGGAATGCCGTATAATGTATTTCAAATCTTCACAGATGCTGATCTTCCTTTTCCAAAAGTAAAAGATTCAGAAGGGAATGATTTACAAGTGTCTCATGGAAGATATTATGCTGCACTCTATTCTACTGATAGAGTTTTTCGTGAAAATGTATACAAAGGATTTTACGAGCCATTCAAAAAATTCAAAAATACTTTAGTAACATTATTTAATGGAAATATAAAAAGTTCGATTTTTAGTGCTAAAGCAAGAAAATATAATTCCACATTAGAA
>JAFGID010000281.1 GCA_016929735.1 Ignavibacteriales bacterium
CGCTTTCGTTTCGTGTTACACGCAAGTTAGCCAAGTGAACTGACATTAGCAACCCCTCGGCCCGGCAATTGCGTATGACCGCATGTTAGCATTAGTGGTTTTATTTATTCCATCTGGGAATGGTCTTATAAACAGTTTTATGTCTGTGTAAAATTTTTAGCTCAATTTCCTTTGGATTATCTATTTTCTTGACGCTACTGGTAACATACCAATATATATCAAGCGCGTCGGCTCCCTCTTCCTTAATTTTTGTCTTAAGGAATTTGCCTCTCAAGATAATTTGATCTTTTAATCCAGGAGCATCAATGGTTAAATCGGTACATCCAATAAATACTAATTCAATCCGTCCTCGATTTAATGAATAAATCAAGTACACACCATTCTTTGATGGTGCATTGCAGACGACATTTATGTCATCATTCGCTCTCAAAAAGAAATGATCTTTCTCTTTATATTTTTCTAATTCATCGAACATAATTCTGTCAATTGTCTTTGTTTCTTACCATTAATGCTAACGATGGTGGTATGGTTTGTTGCCGATTCCGAAGCACTTTCCTATCAAGGTACACCGAACTTTAATAAGAGCGAAAACCTTGAAACTGGCACTGCAACGGCAATAAACTATACCACGTGTTGTGTTTTCGTGCTTTATCAAAATAATGTCATTTGTTTCATTTCTGTTTTGGGATTTATTTTAGATTCAAATTCATTCCAATCATTTAATGATATGTCTATGTCATCAACTACAGATGAATAATCAAATAAATTATACAATTTAACTAAGTCTATCCGCATTAACACATCTTTTGTAATAGACCTCTTTGAATCAGGAAATACAATTGCTTTTAAGAATTGTTGGGTATGGTAATGATTAAGCAAATACAATGCAATTTGAGCAAAACGTTTTTCTTGAAAACCTATAAAGTAACATGTGTCATCCAGCATCAAAGGTTTGCTGTCATCAGGAGTAATAAGAGTAAAAAGAGTTCTTTTATACATGCCTGAAATTGCGACTTTATAGGGCATAAATGAATAATCCCCAACTCCAAATATTGAGAAACTTGGTTTGCCTTTATAAATTGAAGATTTTCTTTTATCAAAATATTCTCTGTTTTTATCTAAGTATTCAAAAGTTTGCGGATATGAATGTTTTATATAGTTCGTTTCTTGACCAATTTTCTTTTGTGTTACTATTGTTAGTTTACGATAACGATTTGTTTCCGTATGTTTTAAATCGGAACTCTTTAATAATCCATAAACCAAATCATTTTCAATTGTAAATTCTTGATTTAATCCATTTATGTAATGCCCATTATGTTTTTCAATTTCCATTACTTTAGAACAATCATGTTTGATGCCTTGTCTCCATACAAATTGACATTTACCGTCAATATCATTCGCTTGCTTGTAATCTATTACAGAATTAACAAAATTATTTCCAACCCATCCAAAAACTCTATTATCTTTTAATGAATAGAAATCTAAATCATTACATATCATTGAAGGTTGTTTATTAAACTCGGAATAGAATAAACATGCGTCAACAGAAACATTAAATTCTTTTTTCGCATCAATAGTTAATTTCTTTACTGAACCAATTGGAAACTTATTATTTTTTTGGTCAAAAATCAGGGTTTTAACAACTGAGTTCTTAACTAAGAAACCAAAACATCCTATATGAGAAGAGAAATGCTTTAACATTAAAAGGGATATATATTCACCAATGTCAAAATTTCCTTTACCTGTTATTGCATCATACCCATTATGCTTTTTGAAATTTGATTTTTTAGGTAAGTTTTTTGAATCTATCGAACTTAATTCTGAATTTGTTACCCAAGGAGGATTTCCAACTACTAATGTTTTTAATGATTTTGTTTCTTTTGATAATTTTTCAAAATCGAAGTCAAAAACATTATCATGTATGATTTCAATGCTTGGCTTTGATAGATTAAGATTTTTTATGAAAAGTTCTAATATTTTGAACTTTGTTTCCCAAATGTATGGTTCATAAATCTCTATGCCTATTATTTTTTTAATGTTTGATATTTCTCTAAGTGACGCAATTATAAAACTGCCCTTTCCACAAGTAGGTTCAAGAACAAATTCAAAGGAATCAAAACTTGAATTATTCTTAATATAATCAACTGATTTTAATGATAATTCAGTATTAGTTTGAAAATCTCCATACTCTCTTCTGTTAGGTTCAGATACGATATAATTTTTTTCTGCAACAAATTCAATAAGTTGATTTAGTTGTTCTTCATTAATAAAAAATGTCTTAATTCCAGACATTTTTTCTAAATATTCATTACATGACGATAAATCAGAAAAATGTTTACGATTTGATGCGAAATAATCAATAACAACAGGCGATATGTCTAATTCATTGTAGTTCATTTGTTAACTTTGTCAACTAATTTTGATATACCATTTATTGTATCTGTCAAATAAACTACTCTTGCATACTGAAGCCTCCACTGTAAGGCGTTAGATATTGTCAAATAACCCTGTTCGGGGATTTTTGTTATAATACTATCTGCAATTTGACTTAATGTAATATCATCAGCTGGAATATTTTTGTCATTTAGATAGGCAATTATATCTTCTTTAATTGCTCCATCTTTTACCATTTCTCTTATTCTGAATGTTGTAGTATAATCTGCGGTTCTGCTTTTCTCAAGAAAGGAACAACTAAGAAAATCAAGAATTGCAGTTCCACGCTCTGGGTCGTCAGTTTTTTCGTAAACAAAAACAAGTATATTATATCCTAATCCAAATATTTTTTGTTTTGCATCTTTAAACGGACATGAAGATTGAGGTTGTTTTATTGAAGTAACTTTTATATCTGTTAAGATATCATCACTTGGCAAATCAATTCCTTTTGCAGACGAACCCTTTTCATACTCATAATTTTCATCCAGATATTTTTGAAACTTATGTTCGATATAAGTGCCTACTGCTTTTCCATCAGTAACGCCATAAAGGTCTTTGTTGGAATAAGTAGATTCTTTATCGCAAAAATCTTGTGCAGCTTTTTTTAGTGTTTTAATTGTCAGTTTCTTTTTCATTCAAAATCCTTTTTTATTTACAAAAATAGTCAATTTTAACGAGGCATTTCAATTTTGCACGGTCTTCTTAGCATGAAACACAAC
>JAFGID010000282.1 GCA_016929735.1 Ignavibacteriales bacterium
AATTTTTCCATCCTGTAATAAGCACCTTTAATAGTTTTACCAATTGTGACTGCACCATGATTTTCAAGTAGAAATGCCCACGAGAAATCAACATATGGTAAAATTGAATCAGGTAACTCGTCGGTCGAAGGTGTTGCATATTTGCAAAGTGGAACTTTACCAAGTGCTAGAACAACTTCGGGAAAGACGGGTCTTGTAAATCCTTCGCCGGCTGTTGCAAATGCTGTTGAATAAATCGGATGACAATGAATAACTGCATTTACATCTTTTCTCCGTTTATAAATAATAAGATGAAGTTTTACTTCTGTTGAAACTTTTCCATTCCCTTCTATCATTTTTCCATTATTATCAATTACAAGTAAATCATCAATTTTAATTTCTCCCTTACATTTACCAGAAGGGGTAATAAGAAATTTCTCTTCCGATAGCCGACAGGACAAATTGCCATCATAAGCAGACACGTAATTTTTATCGTAAACCTTATGACATATATTAACTAATTCTTCTCTTGTTTGCATATCTTTCAAGTTTTTCCATTATTAAAATATTTTCTAAACCATCCTCGCCAGTAACTTGTAATGGATTTTTTTTAACATAAGATTTTTGAAACTCTCTCAATAAATTAAGTTGTTTATTTGCTCTCTTGCGGAATACTTTTTTTGTCTGACTAAAAGAATTAATTGTTAAAATAGCTGAACCTGTTTTTGCACCTATTAAGTTATCAATACAAATATACCCATCATTACCTAATATCTCAATTCTATTAACTGCCTTTTTGGCACTGTACGACACATTAAATCTTCCATAGTTACCATTTATAAATTTTACTTGAGCCGAAGCAAAATCATCTACTTCGCTTTTATAAATTACATTGCCAACATAACCGATTATATCTTTAATTTCACCACACATAAATCTAAGAATGTCAATCATATGTGTCCCAATATCTCGCAAGGCACCACCACCGCTAAGTTTAATTTTGTGTCTGAAATTATCACCTGGGGGTAAGTTTATGCAGAAATCAGCAGACACGCTTATTATTCTTCCGATTATATTCTTGTTAACCAATTCTTTTGCTTTAACCAACGAGGGATGAAATCTGTGTACATAATTAACAGAAAACAATACATTGTTTTCACGACAAACATCAACCATCCTTTTTGCTTGTTTCGAATTTAGTGCAAGAGGTTTTTCGCATAAAATATGCTTTCCTGCTTTTGCTCCTTTAATCACCTGCTCATAATGAGCTGAATTTACACTTGAAATATAGAGTATATCGAAATCATTTTTTAAAAATTCATCAAACTTATCAAAGGCATTTGGTATATTAAATTTTTTGGAAATAAACTTCGCTCTTTCAAGATTACCACTGTAAACAGAAATTATTTTACTCCTTTTTAATTGCTGCATTGATGGAATAAATGTATTTTCTAAAAAACGACCACAACCAGCAATGCCCCATTTTATTTTCTGTATTTTATTTCTTTTAATTTTCATTTACTTATCTTCTTCATTAACTTTTTTATTGGAGTAGATTCAGTCATAATATAAAAATGAATTGCTGGAACGCTATTATTTAAGAGGTCCTCAACTTGCTTATATGTCCATTCAACACCTATATCAGTAACGTCTTCTGATTTTGATTCTAAAACTTCTTCAACTAATTCCGTTGGTATATCAATGTGAAAACTTCGGGGGATATTCAACACATTACTTCTGAGATTAATAATTTTCAATCCAGGAATAATTGGGACTTTAATTCCCTCTGCCCTGCACAGTTCGACATAATCGTAATATTTCTTATTATCAAAAAACATTTGAGTAACGATATAATCAGCACCTGCTTCTACTTTTTTCTTTATGAATTTTATATCCGCCATAATATTAGGTGATTCAAAATGTTTTTCGGGATAACCAGCAACTCCAACGCAAAAATCCATTGGGTCGGCATCAAGCAACGAATCTTCTAAATATTTACCTTTTTTCAAATTTGATATTTGACCAACTAAATCTGAAGCGTACTTATTAATTGTTCTTCCATATTTTACAGGCTTCTTATAATCTTTTGTATCACCTTTCAATGCAATTAAATTATCAATTCCAAGATAACGTAATTCTATGATAAAATCTTCGGTTTCCTCTTTTGTAAATCCATCGCAAAGTACATGTGGAACCGCATCAATATTATATTTATTTTGAATTAAAGCACATATACCGAGTGTTCCCGGTCTTTTCCTTTTTACCTTTACTTTAATTCCTTCTTTAGTTTCTTCATAATCAACTTCGGCGGCATGACTTGTTATATCAATAAATGGCGGATTGAATTTGACAATATCGTCAAGAGTTGCCAATAATGATTTAATGTCCCCACCTCTCTTGGGAGGAATAATTTCAAAACTAATCAAAGTTTCTTTAGCGTTTGATAAATGTTCAATAATCTTCATAATTTTATATTTTTTTATTGCAAAGTTAAGAAGTTTTATCTAATCTTTTCGAATAACGAGTCGGGAATATCCCTGTTTAATAATATTTCCATCACCTTGGATTCATTCTGTTTCATACCATTTAAATACATTTCTATACTTAATGGAAATAATATACCATCAATTTCTTTGTAATTACTAAAAACTTTTTCAAAAGTAAATTCCTTAAATTCCCCACTACCAGCGAATTTTTGTTTCAGCAACAAATAGTTTTCTTTATCAATATAGTAATAAGCATAATTATTATTTTCAGTAATTAGTTTGATTACATAAGCTTCCCTTTCATTTACTCTTTCAGTTCCCTCCAACTCAATCGAATAACCGAGCTTTTCATAAGAACCGAGTGGGTCATCGATGTATGCTTTCTGTCGAACTTCTGATATCATATCAAGTGGCATTTTTTCAGGCGTTTTCATTCCTGAAAATTCATCCAGATACCATCCATCTGTGCCATTATATATTTCTATTAAACTAATCCCTGCAAAAAATTCAATGCGAGATTTTAGAGGGCGTTTTTTAATCATTCTGCCATAGGCGAGCATCGAATCGCTGCTTTCAAAATGTATTTGTTCGGTTGCAACCATCGAAGTAACTTTTTCTAATTTATCACAACCCTTAGCTTCTCTGTATTTTTCTATCACTTCTTCAGGTGATAAATCTGAATCACAAGCAATCAAAAAGATCGCTAAAAAATAACTAATTAATAAATTTTTCTTTAACATATTCTACCTTTAATTATTTTTAGGATTAAGAATTAATAAATCATTATCGCTGTTCTCGATTGATTTAATGTTTGTATTAATTTTAAAATATTTTCCTTTAATCCAATGTTCTATCATATTTTTGTAATGCTTGCTTAAAACATTTCCCGATTGTCCCGTGGGCAAGACATAATAAAATTCATCCGGATTTGCAAAATCATAAATATATCGCATTGAAGGACCTAATACTACATCATAAGGATTATTGAATTTATATTGTGAGAGAAAAACAGTTGTTCCATCTCCACCCATTCTATAAGGACCTAAATCAAATGCTTCATCCAAAACAGAAGATACTCCATGAAAATTGTGTTGAAAAGTAATTTGATGGATGTTACCCCATTGCCAATTAACAATATCTTTGCCAATATTTTTCTCCAAATAATTGAGCGCATCAGAAATACTTTGCCTGATGATATCATCTCTAGATTCAATTTCTGTTGTATTAACATTATCGAACCATTTTGAATTATTTTTTTTCAATAATTCATTTACTACTCTTAATGGGACATTAGCAATAAAAATATATTCATTAAATAAATCTTCGCCCATTTCATCCAGAAAAATATTTTTTAAAAGGAAATTAAAGAAAACCGAGTAAAGTAATGGGATCTGACTATTTTCATGCATTATAAAATCCCACTTGCTCAGCAACTCCAAAGTTAATAACAAATTTTTATCCTGAATTTCAAAACCCTTGAATGCGTTTAGAATGTAAGGAACGATACCTTTTGCATAATTAGAATACAAATCCATTTGATAAGACATAAAGTCATGAACTGAATGTTTTGATTTTTGCCTGAGTAATTCGGTAATTCTTTCGATTCTTGATGTCGGTTCCCATAAATTGGTAATGTGATATTTGAAATTTTGTACAGTCTTATTATTTGCTGTTGCAATAAAGTTTGTTGTTGGATTAAAATATTTTGGAACTTCCTCGAAAGGAACATATCCTTTCCAATCATCAGCATCTGTTGTTCCATCAAACACAAATGAGGTATTGTTTGTTCTTCTTACCGGTAATCTTGCACCAAAAATATATCCGATATTTCCATCTTTATCAGCATAAATAAAATTTTGTCCGGGTGCGGCATAATGTTTAAGTCCATCATTAAAATCATTCCAGTTTTTTGCTTTGTTCAATTTTATCATCGTTAGCATTTCATCACTAAAGTCCAAGGCGGTCCATCTTATGCTTATATTTGACTTCTTTATATATGGATTCGGAAAAAATTTATTGAAAGTATGAATTTCTGAAATAATCGGTCCTCTATGTGTTGATTTTATTTCAAAATTTATTGTTAGTGAATCTTTAACTACAACAGAGTCAATAATAGCATTAAGTGGTCGCCAATTATTATTAAATAAATATTTCATTCCCGTGCTGTCAAAAACTTCGTTGTAAAAATCACAATCATCTGCCATTATATTCGTTAATGCCCAAGAAATATTTCCGTTATTGCCGATTACAACACCTGGTACTCCCGGAATTGTAAAACCTTGTACATTTAGGTTAGGACTTTTTATAACTGCAACAAACCATTGCCCCGGACTCTGCAGAGATAGATGAGGGTCGTTCGCCATTATTGGTTTGCCACTCACAGATATTTTTCCATTTATAACCCAATTATTTGAACCAATATGCGTTCCATTGAAACCCATAAATTCTCTGAAGCTTCTATCAAGTCTTATTAAATCAAGTGTGACTTCTGGAGAATTCGATATATTCGACGGAATTATTGTTGGTGCATTCTCGGGATAATATGGTAATATATCTTCTACTTTTTCAACGCCCAATTTCTGAACAAGATGTGTAAAAGAAATATCTGTCCACCAACTAATATTCAATTGCCAGGCCATCAACTTCAAAATAAGTAAACTATGTTCAGGTCTCCACTCGTAGGGTTCATACTCAAGCAATTTAAATTCAATTGGAAAGTTACCTTCGGCTTCTTGAATAAATGTGTTTACTCCTTGAGAGTATGATTCAAGAAAGGTTCTACTCTCGTTGCTATACTTATTGTAATTTTCCGTAATAATTCTGTAAAGACCTAATGTCCTAAACATCTTATCATAAAAAACTGTTGAATTGCCAAAGAGCTCACTCAATCTTCCCTCGCCTGCACGACGTAATATATCCATTTGAAACATTCTGTCCTGAGCATGAACATAACCCAATGCAAACATTGCATCTTCATCATTTTCTGCAATAATATAAGGAACTGCACAACTATCACGATAGATTTTTACTGGTGCTTTTATTTGTTGAAAATTTAATTCTCCGCTATAATCAGGAAGAGAATCATGAAGTTTTAGCAGTGAGAAAACTATGAAAAAGAACACAAAAGCAAGTAATGAAAATGAGATACCAATTATGTGTTTCTTTATCAGCTCTTTTCTTTTTGTTGCCATTTTTGCGGAAATAATGATAATTTACCTGCAAATATAAGAAGCTTTTAATAAACTTTTTAGGTTTGAAAATATAAAGTAATAATCAAGATGCAGATTGATAATAAAAATACTTTAATTAACCTACAAAAATTACCTTTTCACCTACTTTCTATTTTAATGATAACTTTAGTAATATAATTTTGCACCAGAAATTTTAATAATTTAATTCGGAGAAAAAAATGGCTGAAAAAAATGTATCAAAAGCACGAATAATTGTTGCCAGCGTTTTAATTATCTTAGGATTATTATTCTTAATGGATAATTATAACATTTTTGAAATCAATATCCCAAATTTCGTTTTTAAATGGCAATCAATTCTTATATTTATCGGTGCAATTATAGTTGTTGTCGGAAACAACAAAATGACCGGTATTCTTCTAATCTTAGTAGGACTGATCGGTTTTTATGGAAATTTATGGCCCTTAATTCTTGTTGTAATCGGTCTTTATATTTTATTTAAAAGTCGTGATGGTTTTGGAAGACATTCACATTCTAATAGAAAGATTGAGGGAGGTGATCGACGTGAGCCAAATTTATCAACGGATGTTTTGGATGAATTCGTAATGTTTGGTGGTGGGGAAAAAGTAGTGCAATCAAAAAATTTTCAGGGTGGAAAGGTTACTGCAATTTTTGGTGGATATGAAATTGATTTATTGGATTGTGAATTAGCTGAAGGTGAAAATGTTATTGATATTTTTGCAATGTTCGGTGGAGTAGAACTTTTCGTTCCTAAAGACTGGAAGGTTATTGTAAAGACCACCCCGATTTTCGGCGGATTCGGTGATGAAAGAAGGAAAGATCCTAATGTTGTATATCCCGATAATAAGATACTAATTGTTAAAGGACTCGTACTTTTTGGTGGCGGCGAAATTAAGAATTAAACAAGAGGTTTCAACCCCTTGTTAATATATAGTTTTAACTAATCCTTTATTATTTTTGCATATGAACAATCCAATAATAAACACAAAAAAGAATTTTCTGATTTATTTATTCACTTGGTTAATTATTATTACTAGTCAATTTCTTATACTTTACCAAATTATTGAACTTCCGTTAACTTATTCTTTAACAGACAGTATTGTATATAACTTCATTTTCTTTTCAATAGGTATTGCTCTGTGGTATCCGACGAAATTCATGAGTTTTGAATCAAATAAGTTTCAAAAAATTATTTTAAACCATTCAATCGTAGCATTACTTACTTCGCTATTATGGACTTATTCAGGATATTACTTAATAATATATCTTGTTAAAGCATCCGACAGTGAACTGGATTTTTTAAAGAATGCTTTACTCTATCGTTTTATTGTTGGAATTTTGTTTTACTCAATTATAGTTCTGATTTACTATTCAAAAATATATTACGATAATTTTAAGAAAAACATCATAAGAGAATATGAATTGCAAAATCTCGTTAAGGAGAGTGAATTAAAAACTTTGAAGTATCAGATTAATCCTCATTTTATTTTTAACAGTTTAAACTCGATTAGTTCACTAACTTATTCTGAACCGACTAAAGCAAGAGAAATGATAATCAAACTTTCCGATTATTTACGAAGCACTCTTGCAACAAATGAAAAACAAAAAAGAGATTTTAAAACAGAACTAAGCAATCTTAAACTATATCTTGAAATCGAAAAGATAAGGTTCCCTGAAAAATTGGAAATTATGGAGGATATTAACGACGAATATTTAAATATTGAAATTCCGAGTATGATACTGCAACCATTAATTGAGAACGCGATAAAACATGGCGTTTATGAAAGCGATAAAAAAGTTATCATCAGGATAACAGCATCCAAAGAAAATGATTATTTAAAGATAACAATTCAAAATAATTTTGATGATAATTCGATATCAGCAAAAGGAAAAGGCATTGGATTAAAAAATATAGCGAATAGATTAAGTCTTATTTACAATCAGGATAATTTATTGAAAACAACAAAGACTAAATCCCATTTTATTGCGACTATATTTATTCCACTTTAACTAAATTAATTTTTGAGAATAATATGAAAGAAAAATATACTTGCATTATTATTGACGATGAAAAATTAGCAAGAGATATAATAAGAAATATGCTTGTTAAAAATCCTAAAATAGAAGTTCTAGCAGAATATGAAAATGGTTTTGAAGGAAGTAAAGCAATTCACGAATTAAAACCAGACATCGTATTTTTAGATATTCAAATGCCTAAAATAACAGGTTTCGAAATGCTCGAACTACTCGATGAAATCCCTGAAGTAATTTTCACAACAGCATTCGACCAATATGCTTTAAAAGCATTTGAAGTAAATGCAATTGATTACCTGCTGAAACCTTTTTCAGAAGAAAGATTTCAATCGGCTCTAAACAAAGCAATTCAAAAATTAAATTCTGGTATATCGCAAAATTATATTAAAGATAAATTGACTGAAAATCCACCAACAAGTAGCGAACACCTAAAAAGAATTGTCGTAAAGAAGGCACAAAGAATTCTTGTAATTCCGGTTGAAGAAATTGAATACATCGAAGCACAAGATGATTATGTAATGCTTTTTACTAAACAAGGAAAATTTATGAAAAAAGGAACGATGAATTTTTACGAAAAAAATCTTGAACCACAAATGTTTTCAAGGATTCATCGTTCATATATTTTAAGAACAGATCTAATAAAACAAATAGAGCCCTATGGAAAAGATTCATACATCATTATTATAAATAAAGATTTGAAATTACCTTTAAGTAAAAGCAAATATCTGGAATTAAAAAATAAAATTTTCTAGAAGTTACTGATTATATGAAAAAACGCCAAAAAATCAGAAATTCGATATTATTGTTTAGCTTAATTTTGTTTCCAGCAATATTTTTCTATCTATCGCCATATCTTATTATTGATGCAACTTATCATAACATAATCAATGGAAGCTTCATCTTTTTTATAATTCTTCTAATTACAGCTCTTATCTTTGGTAGGGCATATTGTGGGTGGGTTTGTCCCGCAGCTGTATGTCAAGAATTTATTTCCAAAATTAAGGATAAAAAAGTTGTCAAGTGGAATTGGCTTAAATGGGTAATCTGGATTCCCTGGATTATTATTATAATTTTTTCTGCAATAAATGTTGGTGGATATTTAAAAATCGATTTGTTCTATCCAAATGATAGTTGGTTCCAACTAACAGATGAATATATTTTCTATATGTATTTATTTGTTATTATAATAATAATTTTACCCGGATATATTTTCGGAAAACGCTCATTCTGTCATCATATATGTTGGA
The DNA here is from genome assembly GCA_016929735.1 of Ignavibacteriales bacterium. Taxonomy (GTDB): domain Bacteria; phylum Bacteroidota; class Ignavibacteria; order Ignavibacteriales; family Melioribacteraceae; genus JAFGPR01. The sequence continues at coordinate 8,956 of JAFGID010000282.1, forward strand.
TGGCTCCTTTTATGATTACTGGACGTAAAATAAGTAATACAGTAAAATTTCCTTCTCTAAGACTTGTTGCAAATCCGGATAATTGTATAGGTTGTCATAACTGTACGGAAAATTGTCCAATGAGTCTCCCAGTTGAAGAGATGGTTAGAGAGAATAAAATGGAAAATAGTGAATGTGTTTTGTGTGGCACTTGTGTGGATGATTGTAAGAATAATGCAATAAAATTTTCATTCAAAGCAAGATATTGAAATTTACTTTATATGAAAAACTTTAATACCACTGAATTACCTAACGGCACCAGAATCATTTCTGAGAATCTTCGCTATTTAAAGTCTTTCTCACTCGGTTTTTGGTTTAATGTCGGTTCACGAGATGAAGATGATACAAATAATGGAATTTGCCATTTCATTGAGCACATTCTTTTCAAAGGAACAAAAACGAGACAAGCAAGAGACATCTCAAACGAAATAGAATCTTTCGGTGGTGAGATTAATGCTTTTACAGAAAAAGATCAGACTTGTATTTATAGTCGTGGATATAAGACTAATCTTGAAAGTACATTTGCAGTAATGGCTGATATGCTCCAAAATTCAATGTTTAATGAAAATGATATAAAAAATGAAGCTAGCGTAATTTTTGACGAAATAAAAGATTACGAAGACAACCCAAGTGTAATAATTTATGATAAGTTTGAAGAGCTACTTTTTAATAATAATCCATTAAGATTGTCAATATTAGGTAAAAGGAAAGTTGTTAAAAATTTAAATCGAGCTGACTTATTAAAATTTTTCAATAAGAAATATTGCTCGAACAATTTTATAGTCTCGGCTTGTGGCGCAATTGAACACAACGAACTTGTTGCATTAACTAATAAATATATCTATCGAGATTTTAATATTTCCAATGGCAGGAAGAAAGTTTACAATAATTACATACCAAAAACATCTATAAAAAACAGGAATAGTAATCAATCTTACATAGTAATCGGATGTCCAACCTACGGCATAACTAACAAAAAAAGATGGGAAATAATTCTGCTCTCGAATATTCTGGGAGAAGGTTGCGGAAGCAGGTTGTTTCAAATTCTACGCGAAGAAATGGGACTTGCGTATCAGGTAAATTCATCTATTAATTTTTTCAGTGAAATTTCAGCTTTTGGTATTTATCTATCAACTCATCCTAAAAAAGTTGAGAGATGTTTGGATGTAATCAACAAGGAATTGGCAAAGATTAGAAGCGTTAAGGTTTCACCTGACGAACTTAAGCGTGCAAAAGAATATTACATTGGTTCTTTACTGCTTTCATTAGAAAATCCGACCAATAGAATGACTCAAGCAGCTCAATCTTTATTATATTTTGATAGAATTGAACAAACTAAAGAAATTATAAGAAATATTGAATCAGTCAATCAAGGTAATATAATTGATGCTGCTGATCATTTTCTTAATGAATTAAACCTCACTAAAGTTATTTTTTGTTCAAATAAAAAATAAAAATATTACTATTTTTATAATCCAAATTATATTTCCATTGTATTCAATCATTTTTTTGAATTAAAAATTGTTTAATAAAAGTTTAAGGAATAATAATGAAAAAGACAACACAACTAAAAAACATGTTGCTAAGCCCTGGACTTGAATTCATTATGGAAGCACACAACGGGCTTTCAGCAAAAATCGTTGAAGAAACCGGATTTAAAGGTATCTGGGCAAGTGGACTAAGTATTTCTGCAGCGTTGGGAGTTAGAGATAACAACGAAGCAAGCTGGACACAGGTACTTGATGTATGCGAATTTATGTCCGATGCGACAAACATTCCAATTCTTCTCGATGGTGATACAGGTTTCGGTAATTTTAATAGTTTCAGAAGATTAGTCAGAAAACTTGAAGATAGACGAATAGCGGGCGTTTGCATCGAGGATAAAATATTTCCAAAGACAAATTCATTCATCAGCGGCGAAAAACAGCCGTTAGCAGAAATTGATGAATTTTGTGGAAAAATTAAAGCAGGAAAGGATACTCAACTTGATTCTGATTTTTCAATTGTTGCAAGAGTTGAAGCATTCATTGCCGGATGGGGAATTGACGAAGTAATGAAAAGAGCGACTGCTTATGCAAATGCGGGTGCAGATGCTATTTTAATTCACAGCAAAATATCAGATGAAAGCGACATTGAAGCATTTATGAAAAGATGGGATAATTCCAAACCGATCGTAATTGTTCCAACAATGTACTATAATACACCTGTTCAAAAGTTCAAAGATATGGGTATCTCACTGATTATCTGGGCAAACCATACTCTGCGGGCTTCGATTACGAATATGCAAAAAATATTAAAAGTAATTTATGATGAAAATTCCTTGGCAAATATTGAGAAGAAAGTTGTCCCTGTAAAGGAAATTTTCCGTCTTCAAAATATGCAAGAATATAAGAAAGCTGAGGAAGCATATTTACCACAAAAAAAATCTTACAAAGGAATAATCCTTGCAGCAAGTAAAGGGCAAAACTTTGGAACGCTTACCGACAACAAACCTAAGGCAATGATTCAAATTGATGACGATACTATCCTTTCAAAAATTGTAAAAACTTTAAACGCACAACAGATTAAAGATATTAATGTTGTTGTCGGTTATAAAAAAGAAGCGGTTAATCTACCCAATTTGAAGTATATCACGAATGACCATTATGATGAAAATGGAATTTTATATTCTCTCTATTGCGCTAAAGATGAATTGAAAGGAGATATGATAATTTCATTTGGCGATATTCTTTTTGAAGAAGACATATTAAATCGTTTGATGCTTAGTAATGAAGATATTTTACTTGCTGTAGATGCTCGAAAAATAAAAGAGATGACGATTGATAAGGATTTAGTCATAAGTGAAAAGAAATATTCGAACGAATTTCATGCAAGAAATATTTGCAAACTTCTTGATATACAAAAAGTTGATAATTTGGCTGAAGCAAAAAAATATAATGGTGAATTTATTGGACTGATGAAGTTGAGTGATGCAGGTGCGGAAATATTTCACAAGGAATTCACATATCTCGAAAAGAATGACTCGGACTTTATTAGGCAAAAATCTTTGAATGAATTTATTAAGTATTTGATTGGTAAGCAATATGATGTGCATCAACTCAGTTTTAAGGGTCATTGGAGGGATATTGACAGCATTGAAGATTTAACTTATATTGTAAAACTATTTCAAGGAGAAAACTAATGAAAGCAGTTGATTTTGTAAATATATTAAAAAAAAATGGAATTAAGGATTTTACCGGTGTGCCCTGCTCTACTTTTAAAGAAGTTATTCATCACCTCGAGAATAATGAAAATTATATAATCGCATCAAGCGAAGGCGAAGCAATGGGTATTGCTGGTGGAATTTCGCTTGCAGGAAGTATACCTGCAGTGTTTATGCAAAATGATGGATTTGGAAATACAGTTAATCCACTGACATCGCTTACAAAATTGTACGAATTCCCGACCTTGCTTGTAATTTCTTGGCGTGGGGAGCCCGGCGTTAAAGATGCTCCCCAACATGTCTGGAGCGGTAAAACACTACTCGACTTAATGAAAGTTTTTCAAATCGATTATATAATTCTTGAGGATAGTATTGGAACAGAAACAATGAGGATAAAAGAACTTGTTGAGAAAATAAGAAACAAAAATAAAGTATGTGCTATCATCTGTAAAAAAGAAATTTTTGATAAAGAAAAAATCGAGCAACCGCAAAGAGATAATTTACTTTCAAGAATGGAAGCAATAGAAACAACATTATCCGAAATTGATGACAATATTCCGATTTTTTCAACAACTGGTATGCCATCTCGCGAAATTTATCAAGTTAAGGATAGAAAAAATAATTTTTATACTGTCGGCTCGATGGGTTGTACAAGTTCTATTGCTTTTGGTTATCATCAAAAGACAAAAAAGAAAATCGTGGTCTTCGATGGTGATGGTGCAATTCTGTTGAAGATGGGAACATTAGCAACTCTTGCTTTTTATCAGCCCGAAGGAATTTTGCATATTTGTTTGGATAACGAAAGTTACGAATCAACTGGTGGGCAGTCAACGGTTTCAAGAAAGATAAACTTATCTGAAGTTGCGAAAGCAGCTGGTTATACAAATGTTCAATTAGTTAAGACAAAAGATGAAATAGTGGATTTCATAAAAAAATGGAAAAATAGTCCAATGCTATCATTTCTACACATCAAAGTAAAAAACCAAACAGACCACAACATCGGCAGACCGAAAGAAACACCGGCGGAATTGAAGAAGAGATTTATGGAGACTAATTAAAATGAATAATTTGCTTATTAACAACACATCAAAAGACAAAACTTTATTCACTCCTGGACCATTAACAACGAGCAGAACTGTTAAACAAGCAATGCTAAGAGATTTAGGTTCAAGGGATAAGGAATTCATCGGCATTGTTGCAGAAATCAGAAATAATTTATTAGCACTCTGCAATACAAAAAAAGGGAAATATGAAACTGTGCTTATGCAGGGTAGTGGAACATTCGGAGTTGAATCAATTATATCATCCATTGTTCCACCCGATGGTAAGTTGCTAATCATCATAAATGGTGCTTATGGACATAGGATGGTAAAAATTGCTAACTATCACAAGATCAAAAATGTAACTTTAGAATATCCCGAAAATGCTACCCCAAATTTAAAAGAAATTAAAAAGTTGCTCTCACAAGATAAAGAAATAACCGATGTTGCTGTTGTCCACTGCGAAACGACAACAGGAATTATTAATCCGATAAAAGAAATTGGAACAATCGTAAAAAATGCAAAACGAAAATATTTTGTTGATGCGATGAGTAGTTTCGGTGCAATTCCTATTGATGTTGAAAAATGCAATATAGATTATTTAGTTTCATCTTCAAATAAATGTATAGAGGGCATTCCGGGGTTTTCTTTTACAATCGCAAAAACATCTTCACTTAAAGAGATAAAAGGATATGCAAGAAGTTTGAGTTTGGATTTATTTGCTCAATGGGATGGATTGGAAACAAACGGACAATTCAGGTTTACTCCGCCAACTCACTCGCTATTGGCATTTAAACAAGCATTACAGGAATTAAAAGCAGAAGGTGCTGTCATCGGGCGTGCAAAAAGATATAAGAAAAATTATGAAACACTTGTTGCCGGAATGAGAAAATTAGGATTCAAAGAATATGTTCCTACTAAATTGCACGGATATATTATTACATCATTTTTATATCCCGAACATCCAAAGTTTTCATTTGAGAAATTTTATTCGTTGTTGAATGAGAAAAATCAAGTTATCTATCCCGGTAAGTTAAGCAAGGTAGATTGTTTTCGCATTGGCAATATCGGAAGAATATTTGAAGAGGATGTAAAAATACTTTTATTGGTAATAGAGAAGGTTCTGAAAGAGATGGAGATTAAATTGATATAAAAGGAATAAAAAACTACTCTACAACTCTTTTCACGCGGATTTAATAAAATAACAATTTATTTCTGCTCAATATTTCAATTAAAAAGAATGAAATTCTAATTTTTATTCGATTTATTTTTATTATTCAATATTTTATAACTAATTTTGCAAATCAAAAAATCATTTTATATTAGAAATTCGAGCTAAGTAAACCAAAAGTAATGTCTTTGAAGAAGAAGGAAGAAGATAATCTTTCATATAAACCCGATTGGAATCCAAAAACCAACGCCAAAGAATTTGCTGTTAAAGTTGTAAAAGGCATAGATAAAATTTCTACTCCGAAAGCAAATTTTCAAAAGATAAAAAAAACGCTTACACCAGATGAGTTGGTTGATGGCGTTTTAAAAAATAACCGTACAATTCTCGCAAAGACAATTACATTAATAGAAAGTTCATCAGAAAGACATCAAACATTTTCTCAGGAAGTTTTAACAAAACTAATTCCTCACTCCTGCAAATCAATAAGAATCGGAATTACAGGCGTACCTGGTGCAGGAAAAAGTACTTTGATTGAATCACTTGGTTTATATCTTATAAGAAAAAATCACAAAGTGGCTGTTTTAACTATTGACCCGAGCAGCACCATTACAAAAGGAAGTATATTAGGCGACAAGACACGAATGGAACAATTATCACGAGAAGAAAATTGTTTCATCCGCCCCTCCCCCTCGGGCGGAACTCTTGGAGGTGTTGCAAGAAAAACTAGAGAAACAATCATAGCATGCGAAGCTGCCGGCTACGATGTGATTTTAATTGAAACTGTTGGGGTTGGTCAAAATGAAGTAACGGTTCGTTCAATGGTAGATTTTTTCCTACTTGTTCTTATCCCTGGTGGCGGCGATGAATTGCAAGGAATAAAAAAGGGAATTATGGAATTGATTGATGCAATTGCAATAAACAAAGCTGATGGCGACAATATTAAACTTGCGGAACTTTCTAAGAATAACTATTCAAATGCATTACATTATCTTCAACCTGCAACAAAAGGATGGAACCCAATTGCCATAACTTGCTCCGCATTATTCAAAAAAGGAATTGATGAGTTGTGGGATATTATCCAAAAGTTTGAAGTTATAACAAAAAAATCAGGGAACTTTTCCGTCAGACGAACACAACAATCAACAGATTGGATGTTCGATATGATTAATAACGAAATCAAAGATAGGTTTTATAACGATAAGGAAATAAAAAAGGAATTAAAAAATACGATCGTTGAAATAAATAATGGAATTTTATTGCCGACATCAGCAGCACAAAAATTAATTAGTATTTATTTTAAAAATAAAAGTTAATAAAAAATTGAGGAAAAGATGGAAATTTCGCACATTGAACACATTGGGATAGCGGTAAAAAATCTTGAAGAGAGCATTAAATATTACGAAAGTATTCTGGGGCTAAAGTGTTACGCTGTTGAAGAGGTTGCTGATCAAAAAGTCAAAACGGCATTCTTCAAGGTTGGTGACACAAAAATTGAATTGTTACAATCAACAGATGCAGAAGGACCAATTGGAAAATTTATTGAAAAAAAAGGTGAAGGAATTCATCACTTAGCCTTTGCCGTAAAAGATGTTGTTGGCTCATTAAAAGAAGTTGAAGATAAAGGTATTAAATTAATAGACAAAGCTCCACGCAAAGGAGCGGAAGGATTGAATATCGCCTTTCTTCATCCAAAGTCCACAAATGGAATTTTAATCGAATTTTGTTCGGAAAAATAAATAAAAAAATAAAGTTTAATGTGAGGTAAAAATAATGGCGTTAGAAGCAAAGATCCAAGAATTAATGGAAATGCGTAATAAAGCAAGGATGGGCGGAGGAGAAAAAAGAATTGAAGCCCAACACGAAAAAGGAAAATATACAGCACGTGAGCGAGTTGCATTGTTGCTTGATGAAGGTAGCTTCGAAGAGTTTGATATGTTTGTTAGTCACAGAACGGTTGATTTCGGCTTGGATAAACAAAGTTATTTATCAGATGGAGTGGTTACTGGATATGGCACAATTGATGGAAGATTAGTTTTCGTGTTTTCGCAGGATTTTACTGTCTTTGGTGGTTCACTCTCTGAAATGTATGCTGCAAAAATTTGTAAAATAATGGATAAGGCAATGAAAGTTGGAGCTCCTATAATTGGTATCAATGATAGTGGAGGAGCGCGCATTCAAGAGGGCGTTAAAAGTCTTGGTGGGTATGCGGAAATTTTCCAAAGAAATATTTTAGCATCGGGATTGGTTCCACAAATCTCAGCAATATTCGGTCCTTGTGCTGGTGGTGCGGTTTATTCACCTGCGTTAACTGATTTTACGATTATGTCACAGGGAACAAGTTATATGTTCGTAACCGGTCCTAAAGTTGTAAAGACGGTAACAGGCGAAATAGTAACAGAAGAAGAACTTGGTGGCGCATCAGTTCATGCTACGAAAAGTGGAGTTACACACTTTGTAGCAGAATCTGAAGAAGAAGGAATTACATTAACGAGAAAACTTTTAAGCTACCTACCCCAAAATAATCTCGAAGACCCACCTATTTATCCCTGCGATGACCCGATAGACAGACTTGAAGACCAATTAAATTCAATTATACCCGATAACCCTAATAAACCTTACGATGTTAAAGATATAATTCATGCAGTTGTCGATAATAATGAATTCTTGGAAGTTCAGAGACATTATTCAGGGAATATAATTATAGGTTTTGCAAAGTTTAATGGTTGTCCTGTCGGGATTGTGGCTAACCAGCCGAGTGTTCTTGCAGGTGTTCTTGATATAAATGCTTCACGAAAAGCAGCAAGATTTGTCCGATTTTGCGATGCTTTTAATATACCATTAGTAACTTTTGTTGATGTGCCCGGATTTTTACCAGGTACAGCTCAGGAGTATGGCGGAATAATACTTAACGGAGCAAAATTATTATTTGCCTACGGTGAAGCAACGGTACCAAAAGTAACCATAGTTTTAAGAAAAGCTTATGGTGGAGCTTATGATGTAATGGGTTCCAAGCATTTGCGGGGAGATATAAATTATGCTTGGCCAAATGCTGAGATTGCTGTGATGGGTCCTAGGGGCGCAATTGAAGTTTTACATTCAAAGGAATTAAAAGAAATCAAAGATGATGAAAAACGTTCAAAATTTCTAATTGAAAAAGAAGATGAGTATAAACGAAAATTTGCTAATCCTTACGTTGCAGCAAAATTCGGTTATATTGATGATGTAATTGAACCAAGGAACACACGATTTAGAGTGATACGTGCATTACAAATGCTATCCACTAAGAAAGACATTAATCCTCCTAAGAAACACTCAAATATTCCGTTATAATAGATAGGAGCGATTATGTTAAATTATCAAGCTATTCAAGATACCATAAAAATAATTACCGATACATTAGTAAGAACAACAGAGCAAAATGTTTTTAATGAAATAAAATTTGATATTTCCAATTTGATAAATAGTAATGGATTTATATTAACGGTTATAGGATATTCTGTAGTTTTTCTTGCTTTATTTTTACTTTTTATTGCATTTAAAAGCTTGACTCACGTGATTACTACACAAACTCATAGAAAGTATAGTAAAGCAACAAAGATACCTACTGATAAGAAGGAACTCAATGTCATCGGTGATGTAACAGCTGCAATATCAGTTGCCTTGCATTTACATATTTCTGAAATTCACGATTTTGAAAGTACAATAATTACAATAAAAAAAATACAAAAAACATATTCACCATGGAGTTCGAAGATTTACGGACTCAGACAACATCCAAAGAGGTTTTAAATGAAAAAATATAAATTTAAAATAAGAGGTAATCCTTACGAAGTTGACATACTCAAAGTCGAAGATAATGTAGCTGAAATTGAGGTAAATGGAACACACTATCAGGTGGAGATACAATCAGAAGTTAAGACCACTAAGACACCCGTCCTAAAACGTTCAGACGTTGTTACAACAAGTGAGGCAGATAAAGCAAAGACAAGTAAACCCAATGAAAAGAAAGGAGTGGGTTTTGTCAAAGCACCACTACCGGGTGTTATACTTGAAATAAAAATTAAAGTCGGTGACGAAGTAAAATTCGGAGATGTTCTGATGATTATGGAAGCTATGAAAATGGAGAACTCAATTCGTTCAGACAGGCCAGGTAAAATTAAAGATATTAAAGTTAATATAGGAGACTCAGTTCTCGAAGGTAGTGTCTTGGTTGAAATAGGGAGTTAATATGGAGAATATTATTCACGACATAGAAAAATTTATTAGATTTACTGGTTTTGCCCATATGACAATCGGTCATATAATTATGATTATTGTCGGTTTGATTTTCATTTTCCTTGCAATTAAAAAGGAATACGAACCTCTGTTGCTTGTTCCAATTGGATTTGGTATCTTAATTGGAAATATGCCCTTCTTCGAAAATATTGGATTACAACTCGGAATTTATGAGGAAGGGAGTGTATTAAATTATTTATATTTTGGTGTAGTTAAAGGTGTTTATCCTCCGCTGATTTTTCTAGGTATTGGAGCGATGACTGATTTTTCAGCATTATTGTCAAATCCGAAATTGTTATTACTTGGTGCTGCTGCTCAGGTAGGAATTTTTCTAACATTAATGGCAGCTCTCACATTAGGATTCACTCTCCCCCAATCAGCAGCAATAGGCATAATTGGTGGTGCAGATGGACCTACTGCAATATTTTTGGCATCAAGACTTGCGCCTGAATTGATAGGTGCTATTGCTATTGCCGCATACTCATATATGGCTTTAGTTCCCCTCATTCAACCTCCAATAATTAAATTACTAACAACAAAAAAAGAACGATTAATCAAAATGAAGCCCCCTCGTTCTGTTTCGAGGAGAGAAAAAATTATTTTTCCTATTATTGGTTTGTTGTTAACATGTCTAATATCTCCCGGTGGACTTCCACTTTTGGGTATGCTTTTCTTTGGAAACATATTAAAAGAATCCGGAGTAACCAAGAGGTTAAGTGATACTGCGAGTAAATCACTAATTGATATTGTTACTATTTTGCTTGGTTTAACTGTTGGTGCGTCAACACAAGCAACAACATTCTTAACACCCCAATCAATTTTCATTTTTATCCTGGGTGCAATTTCTTTTATGATAGCTACAGCAGGAGGTGTAATTTTTGCGAAGGTTATGAATTTATTTTTGAAAGGTGAACATAAAATTAATCCTATGATAGGTGCTGCAGGCGTTTCTGCTGTTCCTGATAGTGCCAGAGTTGTACATCATATGGGATTAAAAGAAGACTCATCAAATTATCTTCTTATGCATGCTATGGCTCCCAACGTTGCTGGAGTGATTGGTTCTGCTGTTGCTGCTGGAATTTTACTAAGTTTACTGTTAGGTGTTTAATATTTTTCAACAAGGGGAGAGTTACCCCTTGTTGATTCTATTACTAAAATAAACTTTCCTTAGAAAAATCATCGGTATCAACTTTACGCGAAATGTATAAATCCGTGTCTGCTAATTTTATAAAATTTGTCCATCCTTTGCCAGAATTTTGTTGTTCCTTAATTGCTCCTTTGTATGCATTTGT
>JAFGID010000283.1 GCA_016929735.1 Ignavibacteriales bacterium
CGGCAATTCGACTTCTTTTAGTCTGCATATCATTGAAAAGTCGCAATAATTACATCCCGCTTTTTCAGGTTTTTTTGTCAATGGAAAAATTCCATTCATAATATCATCTATGTATCCCTTAATAAAATTCAACGTCATATCAATTAAATTTTCAATCGTTAATCCCTTACTTTTGCTATCTGTTCCCTTACTTTTCTTTTTAATTTCATCTTTATTATATTTAATAAAATACAAAAACATTTTGTCATAAAAATATTCCGTCTGGAATTTATTCTGTAAAATTTTCTTAATTATATACATGTAAAAAGGTAGTTGTAAATATAATCCATTCTTTATATCTGTATTGGAAATATCGCTCCCCGTTTTATAATCAACAACGCTAAAAATTTTATTATCTTCATCAACCTCCACCCTATCAATTTTTCCTCTGAATGAAATATCATTGACTATGATCGGTTCTGACTGAGTTAAAATTTTATCTTCAGCTTCTCGAGGTAATCGTCCAAAACTTACTTCAAAATATCTTGGTGGAAGTGTTTCAGTAATTTTTTCATATTCTAAAAAATTATAAAGGATTGAATCTGTATCATTCCCGGCAATACCAAGGATTTTTTCTTTCTCAAGGAAGGAATCGGGTAAAGAGAAAATATCTTTTTGTAATTTACCAGCAGCAATTTTAAAGAGAATATTCTTAAGTTCTGCATAAGTGCTTTCATCGCAATTGTAAATTGTAATATTCTTATCTCTTACAATTGTATAAAATTCAAATAGAATAGAATGCAAAACATTTCCAATATCAACAGGTTCAATTTCAAGCGATGGTTCTTCCACAGTCTTAAATTTTAGTACTCTATCACAAAAATATTTGAAAGGACATTGTGCATATTTTTCCAATTGTGAGACGGAAAATTGAGAAGCTCTATGCTTTTCTAACAAATCATTAATTACTTTAAGTTGCTCCTCATTCAGATACATTTGATTTTCAGAGAGAATGTATCCATTGTAAGGAGAATTATTAAATGGGCATTTAATTCTTACATCGTTATGTAGTATTTTGTTTTTTAAACTTGCAACATCAAAATAATTTTGAACAAATTCAGCGTTATTAAAATTATTATATTTAATTTTACTTCCTGCATAAATCAGCAATTCGTCTTTTGAGAATATTTTATCCTTAAATTTTTCACTTTTAATTTTATCAATATCAAAAAGATTCTCAAGATATTTCAAAAACACAGATTCAACTAATTCTTTCTTATCTTCTTTTTGTGGTGCTGATAAGTATAGTTTTTTATTCCACGAACATAACGCCTGATAAAAATGAAATCGTTCTTCTGTTTGGTGCTGCTCTTCTAATTTTCGATAACTACCACTGAAAAATATTTCTGGCGAATATCTCAACGGGAAATCGCCATCAATTAATCCACCGATAAAAAGATAATCAAAATTCAATCCGCGGATTTCGTTAACGCTGGTAACAAGAACCCCATAATCAGATTTTTCCTTAACATTGAAACGTGCCCATCTGCATGCTGTCCTAATCTCCTTTAAATAAAAACTATTATTATGTTTCTTGTTCTTACCGTATTCATCTTTTAATAATTGGAATAATTCATCAACTGTTTCCATGAATAAAGTCAATCCTTTCGTGTTCGCTTCAGCGTAATCATCAACTTCAATTATCCTGAATGGAATATTTAAGTTAAATATTAATTTTTTTAGATTTTCAACAAATTCATCAATTGTTAATTCATTCTTAAACGGTTCGGCAAGTAAAATAATCTTCTTTATGTCTGCAAGTGCTTTTTTATAGGATTTAATTGCCCGTTCAGAATTTTCATTGTCAATAATTTTCTCCTCTTCAATTGCATATCCAATCCTTTCTACCCAGAACTTACCGCCAGCTATTATGTTCAATTTAACAGCAGTATTTTTCAAATTTAAAATATCAATATCTTCAATATTAATGTAACCATTGCTCAGACTACGAAATAAATTTTTATGATAAAAATCGTTTTCAACAATTTCAAGAAATTGCACAACGGCTATGACCGGTGCTGATCTGTCTAATGTATTTCTATCAGTCAAATTGAATGGTACTCCCAACATACTAAATCTATCCCGAACTATATGCGAATAATTATTTATCTTATTAAAGACAAGGCAAATATCGCTAGGTTTAATTTTTTGTTCTTCAATTAAAATTTTTATTTGCTTTGCTAGCAGCTCGACTTCTTCGCACCTGTCAATCGCTTTTATTTTTGTTATTCTATCCTTCAAATTTCCATTATAAGATTTTTCTCTTTGAATAAATATTTTTTCTCTTATTGCCTTAACGAAATCGTTTTGGTTTCTTTTTGATGTATCCTCGATTTTATTAAATCTGCATGAAGCTAATCTATCGAAAGTTTTATCAAGATGAGAAAATATTAAAGGATTGTTTTTATAGTAATCAAAATCAATGAACAGTTGAATGTTATGAATGTTTGATATTGAGTTTATTATTTGTACTTCAGGATTCGTAAATTCATCAAAACCTGTAACAATTACCAATTTGATGTTCCGAAAAACATTAATAAACTTATCAACAAAATCTGAATTTTTTTGTTTATTTAGTTTTTCATAAATATCTCCTACTTCGAAAGCATTTACTTTCTCACATTTTTTTCGATATTTTTCATAGATAGATGAAATATCCTCCGCTTTTCTCTTTTCCGCCCTCTCTAATTTTACTGCTTCCTCGGAAAGTTTTTCCGGAGTAATTCCTATCCTTTTATATTCAGTAATTACATTTCTAATTTTTTCTAATGTGCCATAAGGTATTTCTTTTTTGTAAATGTTAAAATAATTCAACTTTACTTCGGATGCTGCTTGATTAATAAAGACAGAGCTTTCAGCTTCACTTAGAAAAACAAAATCAGCGAATTGCTCTAACAATTTTTGTGAAAGTGTAGTAAGTGTTTCAATATATAATCTTGAAGTTATCTTTCCTGGCGATGAATCTATTAATTCTTTCTTCAACTTTCTTGCTTTTCTATTCGTCGGAACAATAAATAAGATTTGTTCTAATTTTCCATTAGAAATTAGTTCATTAATCACTAATCTGATATCAATTTTTTCTAATTTTTGTTTTGATAAAATCATAATATTTTCATTTAAAAAACAATATAAAATTAACTTTTAAAAATTACATAAAATTATCAGTTTTCTTTAGACATTTTTAACTAAATTTCAATTGAAAATATTAAAAA
>JAFGID010000030.1 GCA_016929735.1 Ignavibacteriales bacterium
AAATGTTAGTAGGGAAGATATAATTAAGGGAGCTGAGGAACTAAATATACCACTTGATGAGCACATCCAATTTTGTATTAATGCACTGGATAATATCCACGATAAATTAGGATTGTAGTCATTAATTAATATGACTTTTCAATTGACTTGACATTTTATGACCAACTTGATTAAATTTGCCACAATAATTTTCAAAAAGTGAGCTAATATTATAAAAAAAACATTACTATTTAATTATTAATTTTTTTTTTACTTTTTATATATTTCGGAGATAATAGTAGTGAAGTATTTAGCTCTGATTTTGATTATTTTCTCTCCTGCAATATTTGCACAAAATGATATATCAATATTATATTCCACTTCTAATTCAATTATAATTGAATACAGGCCTAATATTACGGACATATCAGAGATAAGTGTTGATAATAAAAATTACGTTAAATTTGAATTAATAAATGGTCTGGTTGATGAAGATAATAATTATGGATTACCCCAAAATCCATATCGTTTAATTAATCTAGGCGTACCTTCAGAATTTGGAAATACTATTGAAATTTTGGAATTGGATGAGGATAGTATTATTACGGGATTTTTAGCCCCAATACCTTCTCCCTTTAAAATTGATAATTTTTATTTCGAAAAAAAATATCTGCAAAGTGATGAATACGACAATTATAAAAATGACGTACTCGTAACTTTTAGTGATTTTGGTTATATTAGAAATTTACCAACACAAGGGGTAAAAATATATCCAATAAAATTTGAAGCTGATAAAGGAATAATAACTACATATAAACGAATTTTATTCAGAATTAATTTTTCAAAAATTAAAGGCGAACAAGAAATAATAAATGATGAAGTCCTATCACTTGAAATATTAAATTATGAAACTGCAAAGAACTGGGGTATTAAAAATCTATTTAAACAAAGGGATATATCTTCTTATTCAAATTTTTCGAGTGGTAGTTGGTATAAATTTTCTGTAATTGAAGAAGGAATATATAAAATAGATTATTCTTTACTTCAATCTTTAGGAATAAATTTAAACACAATAGATCCACGAACAATAAAGATATTCAATAATGGTGGATATCAATTACCAGAAAATATAGCTCAACAAAGACCAGATGGATTAATTGAAAATGCAATCGTAGTTGTTGGTGAAAATGATGGTTCGTTTGATTCAGGTGATTATATATTGTTTTATGGAAGAACGACTGATTTTTGGGAATATAATACTTCAAGCAATACTATAACAAGAAGTAAGCATTCATATTCAAAACAAAATTATTATTTTTTGACCTTTGGTGGTTCAAATGGGAAGAGGATGGAAGCGAAGAATTCTTTAAATAATCCGAGTCCATTTATACAAACTAAAACCAAAGCTTATAAATTTTGGGATGAAGATAAAATTAACATCGGAAAATCCGGCCGGAATTTTTTAGGTGATGAATTTTCATATTCAAACAAAATGAGAACATACACAAACCATCTTTCTAATGTTATCCCAAGCACTACAATTAATTATAATCTAGTTTTTGTTAATGCCTCAACTACAAGTGTACTTTTAGAAATTAAAGAAAACAATAATTTAACTTATTCACACTATGTAAATGGATTCTTACCAAATGCAGATTTATATGGTCGAAGACATACAGCGAATTTTCAATATAGTGGTAATTTGACAGATGAAAAAAGTCAGTTTCAGTTTATTTATAACTCTCCTTCAGATAACGTGAAGGGTTATATTGATTATTTTACAATTCAATACGAACAATATTTGAAAGCAAACAACAATTTTTTGCTTCTTTTTTCGGAATTAGTCAATGATGTGATTGAATATCAAATTTCTAATTTCTCATCAAATGAAATCTTTCTGTTCGATGTTTCTGATTTTTCAAATGTAAAGAAAATAATACCCAAAAATATAGCAGGTAATTCACTTACTTTTCAGGATAACGGTTCAACAAGTTATAGTTTAAAATATATTGCAGTGACTGCCAATTCGTTTTTAACACCAAACTCCTTTGAGCTTATAAATAATACAAATTTACGAAATTCAAATCCATCATCGGAATTATTAATAATATCCAACAAAAATTTTCAAACTGAAGCAGAAAGATTAGCTAACTATAAGCGTAATGAGTCACCAAATAAACTCTCAACAATGTTAGTTTATGTAGATGAGATCTTTAATGAATTTTCATGCGGTATGGTAGATCCTGTAGCAATACGAGATTTTCTAAAGTATGCATACGATAATTATTCTGGAACCGATAGACTTAGATTTTGCATCTTATTAGGTGATGGTACGTATGATTTTTTTAATGTTGAGGGAATGAATAATAATTTTGTCCCAACCTATCAAACAAGTGAATCATTAAATAAAATTGGTGCTTATTCAACTGATGATTTCTATACTTGGATAGTTGGAACTGATAAATATATGGATATTTCATTAGGCAGATTGACAGTAAATACTTTAAATGAAGCTGCTGTTTCTGTTGATAAAATCATTGATTACGAAAAAAACTCAAATATTGGTAACTGGAGAAATAGAATACTCTTGATAGCAGATGACGGACCTGCAGGTGATAAAACAGATGGAGATGAACATACAAAACAATCGGAAAATATTTCCACTCGAATTCCAAATTATTTTGAGCAAAATAAAATATATTTGGTTGAATACCCAGAAGTTTTTACTGGTGAAGGAAGGCGTAAACCAGAGGCTAATACAGCAATAATTAATGGTATTAACAACGAATCGCTGATTACTAATTATATTGGACATGGTAGTCCATCACTTTGGGCTCATGAAAGAGTGTTTGAACAAGCAAAAACTTTATCGCAATTGCAAAATAGAAATTATTTTTTCCTTACAGTCCCATCATGCAGTTTTGGTTGGTTTGATAATCCAAAAGTGGTAAGTGGTACAGAAGAATTATTAATTATGCAAAGTGCAGGTATTATTGCAGGATTCTCATCCTCAAGGGTGGTTTTTTCTACAACTAATGCTTATCTGATGTATAGTTTATATTCTAATCTATTAGATAAAAAAGATCAAAATTATTTTTCTATTAGACTCGGCGATGCAGTAATGCTTGCAAAAAATGCAAATGTAAGTCAGAATACAGAAAAATTCATTTTATTCGGCGAT
This sequence comes from Ignavibacteriales bacterium, assembly GCA_016929735.1. GTDB lineage: Bacteria > Bacteroidota > Ignavibacteria > Ignavibacteriales > Melioribacteraceae > JAFGPR01. The sequence goes on from JAFGID010000030.1 coordinate 3,161, forward strand.
CCGACTATACGATTACATGAACCCAGGCTTGAATCAAAAATCGATTCAGTAAATAATAAGAGTTTAGATTCTGTTATTTTTATCAAAGCTCTTGAAGATGTTAAAATATCAGGTACTATTAAAAATATGGATGGCTCTGTTAGAAATTTCGATGGAGAAACTGTTATCACAATTTATGATTCAGAGATTTCTAAAAGTATAAAAGAATTCTTTACTGATAGAAATAATGTAACAAGAACCTATATTCATAATTTCAAGAAGCAAGGGGGAGCTTTATTCAGAGGACGAGCATCAGTAAGAAATGGTAAGTTTTCAACTTCCATTACAATTCCAAAAGATATTTCAAACGAAAACAGAAATGGTAAAATTGTGTCTTACTTTTACGACCAAACAATAGACGGAGTAGGATACTCGAATAATATAATTATTAGTGGAATTGATACAACAAAAATATCTGATGGTAATGGACCAGATATAAAAATTTATTTTGATAATATTGAATTTGAAAATTCGTATCTTGTTGGCCAAGATTTTACTTTATTTGTAAAATTAAGTGATAATGCGGGTATTAATACAACCGGATTAGGTGTAGGCCATAGATTGGAAGGTATTATTAATAATGATTACGAAAATGCAATTGATCTAACAAATTATTTTATAGGTGAGTTAGATGCTGGTGGGAAAGAAGGAGTAATCAAATATGATTTCTATGGTTTTGAAACAGGTGATTATACAATAAAAATTAGAGCATGGGATATTTTTAATAATCTTTCAGAAGAGGAAGAATATTTTACTGTTGTAGATGATGGAAGAATTGTATTAAGGAACTTGTATAATTATCCCAATCCATTCTCAGACTGGACATATTTTACTTTTCAGCACAACTTAGTGGAAGAAATAAATGTTTCAATAAAAATATATACAATTGCAGGAAGAATGATTAAAGAAATAAAAAGTAATAATATCTTTGATAAATATGTTTTAGTAGAATGGGATGGTCGAGATGAAGATGGGGATATGCTCGCGAATGGGACGTATTTGTATAAATTAAATGTTGAAACAATAGATGGAAAATTTAAAGAAAACTTATTAGGCAAATTAGCCGTAATTAGATAACAAATTATTTTATAAAAGGAGAGAAAATGAAAAAGTTAATTTTTGTGATGCTCATTTTACCTGTTTTTTTTGGTCTAAGACAAGATATCATTGCTCAGGGAGAAGCAGCAGTTGTTTATTTATTAATTGCACCTGATGCAAGAGCAAGTGGAATGGGAGAAACTGGTACTGGTTTAGCGGATGGTTCAGCTGCGATGTTCTGGAATCCTGCTGGACTTGCTTTTCTTGATGGTATGGATTTCAGTTTTACGCACAGCCCTTGGTTACCGCAGTTTCATCTTGATTTATCCTATGAATATGCAACTTTTTATACATATTTGGAAGAGTTAAGTGGAACAATTTCATCAAGCATTACTTATTTCAATTATGGTGAGTTTAATCGGACAGGTGAGGATAGCCCAGAAATACTTGGTGTATTCCGTTCTTACGAAGCAGCATTAACATTAGGATATGCTACAAAGCTTTCTTCGGATTGGGGACTGGGATTGAATTTCAGATTATTCCATAGTCGTTTGGCAGATAAACCTACAGGTGCTGAGAAAGGAGAGGGTGTTGCTACATCGGTCAGTTTTGATATTGGTGGTATGTGGCGACCTCAAGAATTGGACTTACCTTTGATCGGCGAATTCGGTGACAGATTAAGTATAGGTGCTAATTTAAGTAATATCGGTCCGAAAATATGGTATATTGATAGAGCTCAAGCAGATCCAATCCCAACTAATTTCAGATTGGGATTTGCAACAAGAATTATTCAGGATGAATTTAATTCACTTACTTATACTTTGGATTTTAGTAAACTTCTCGTTACAAAAAGAGATAGTGCTACAGGAAAACAACCAGATGAATTTTATGAAGCAATATTTACAGCTTGGGCTGATCAATCTTTTGGTGAAGAAATTAGAGATATAGTTACTTCTATGGGATTAGAATACTGGTATGGAACACCGGGTGATTTTATGTTTGCTCTAAGAGCAGGATTTTTCTATGAAGATCCAAGCTTTGGTAATAGAAAATTTGTTACATTGGGGGTTGGTGCAAGATATGATATGTATGGTGTAGATTTCAGTTATATTACAACGGATTTATTTAAAGATGGTGAAAACCATCCGCTTAATAATACATTGCGGTTTTCAGTAACCGTTGGTTGGGATAAAACTCCTAATCCGAAAGGATTTCCACGAGGGATATAAATATGTTAAATACGAAATTAGTCGTTATTATTTTCTTTATTATTTGTAATTTATTTGGTCAAAAGTTTGTTGGCAATTTAAATCCTTTTCCATCGAATGAAAAATTACAAATTACAGACGATACTTTGAAAATTTTAGCTGTATTGGTTGAATTTCAGGAGGACAAATACGATGCTACTTTTGGAAATGGAAAGTTTGGTTCTATATACACGGGTGAAAATCAGACGAGAAAAGATATATTAGATCCATTACCTCATGATAAAGCATATTTTTCTAATCATTTGAAATTTGCAGAAAATTATTTTCGAAAAGTATCGAAAAACAAATTAAATTTATCTTATGATATACTTTCGCAGGTAATAACCGTTACAAAGGAGATGCGTGAGTATTCACCACTACCTGGTTCAAATGATTTTACAGCACTTGCAAACTTTTGTCAGGAAGTGTGGACAAAGATTGACACCGCAAACATGTTTTCTGATTTTAATGATTATGATTTATTCATTATTTTTCACGCTGGTGTTGGTAGAGAACTTAACGTACCTGGAAGTATTGGAAATGAACGCGATCTGCCTTCATTGTATTTAAGCTTGAATGCGTTAAAGGAAATTTTCGGACAGCAATTTAATGGATTCCCTGTAAATAATGGAAATTTTCACATTACAAATACTATTATTTTACCTGAAACCGAATCTCGTGAACTGGAAACTATTGGGGGGAAATATTTAATTGAGCTGACGATTAATGGTTTAATTGTAGCTACGATTGCAAGTCATTTAGGCTTACCCGATTTATATGATACAGAAACTGGTCTCAGTAGGATTGGCAAATTCGGACTGATGGATGGTCAATCTATTTTTGCTTATATGGGATTATTTCCACCTGAGCCATCTGCCTGGGAAAAAATTTATCTTGGATGGGAAGTACCTTTGCTTTTATCTATCGGTGAACGTAATGTAAATGTTGTTAATCATCTAGTTTCTGGAGCAAACGATACAACGATATTAAAAATTCCTATCAATTCTAACGAATATTATTTAGTTGAGAACAGAAAAAGAGATGCATTAAAAAATGGAAGCGTACTGACCTATATAGTTGATGGTTTACAATATTCAAAAACTTTCAAGAGGGATACTACAGGTTATTTGTATTATGACGTTGATAGTGTATCAGGTGTAGTTATTGATGTAGACGAGTTTGACTGGGCATTGCCCGGATACGAATTAGATGATAGGATTGGTGATCCCTTTGAAGATATTGGTCTATTGATTTGGCATATTGATGAAAAAATTATTAATTCAAAAATTGATAAAAACGAAATAAATAATGATAAAAACAATTTAGGTGTTAGACTAATTGAAGCAGATGGTATTTTCGAGATTGGAGAGGAATTTTATACTATAATCGGTGATAGAGTTATTGGAGAAGGGACCAAAGAAGATACATGGTAT
>JAFGID010000284.1 GCA_016929735.1 Ignavibacteriales bacterium
CGTGAAAAGTACCGCTTTCATCTGTATAAGTTCCCGCAAGCCAAGCAGGTGGGTCAATATAGACATCTCCAAAGTTCATTGGATTACCTCCTGGGCTTATGCTAAACTTTACATGAGGCTTTATTAATAATAAACTATCATAAATCTGCCTGAGTAACATATTGACGTTGTTTTTCCTCCAAGAACTTTTACTCGAAAAACCATTAGGGTGATTCGCAAATGTCGTATCGTCATTATATGTTCCATAACTTGAATAAGGATAGAAATAATCATCCATGTGCAAACCATCTATATCATAATTATTAACAATATCCATACATACATTGGTCACATAATTTCGTACTTGTGGCAATCCAGGGTTTAAAAATCTATACTGAGTTCCATCACATTTTATAATCCACTGAGGATGAGTATTAATAATATGTTGCGAAGATAAGTTACCAACATTGCCATTTGTTAGCAATGCTCTATATGGGTTAACCCAAGCGTGGAGTTCCATTCCTCTTTTATGGCATTCTTCAATTGCAAAAGTTAATGGGTCATAGTTTGGATCGCTTGGAGGGGTACCTTGTCCGCCTGTCAAATAAGCGGACCATGGTTCATAAGCACTTTTATATAATGCATCGCATGTGGTCCTAATTTGGAAATAAATAGTATTTATTCCAGTTGCTTCTAATTCATCCAAATAATAAATCAATTGTTGCTTTTGCTGTTGAATAATGCTCGAACTTGTGCCTACATTGCTCGGCCAATCAATATTTGAGACTGTTGCAATCCAAGCTCCTCGAATTTCTTGCTTTGGGGGATTAGTTTGTCCCCAGGTAATAATTGTTACTACCAACAAAAAGAAGATGAGTAACTTTTTCATTTTATACCTTTAATTTATTTTATTAAATATTTTTGAATTATTTTTTTACCGAGTGTGAGTCTTAAGGTTAATAAATCAGGTAATGTATCAATTTTGTTTTTATTGAACTCAAGAAAGTAAATACCACTCTGAAAAATATTCTCAAAAATTCTCAAAATCTCACTTCCGAATTTATTAAAAATTTTCAAAGTAACATACTTGCGAATAGGAATTGAAAATTCTATTGTTATAATTGTATCTTTTACATCAAAATTTTTCTGGATCAAATAGAATTTTTTCGATTTATTTTCAACCTGAATTAATTCGCCAAATGTTTCTGTCCAAAATCTTTGTGGTTCAGACCATTTACTAAAGCCGAAATCGTTGTATGCTCTTACTCGCCATACGTATTCTTTTTCGTAATTTAAGTTTGACGGACTGAATGAAGTAGATGTAACATTTTTATCAATAATAATTGTCTGCTTATTGAAAACATTTCCTTCAGCAATTTGAATTTGATATCCATTCGTTTCATAGTTATATTTCCATTTGAAAGTTGGTTCTTGTGTTTGTAAAATATCTCCGTTTTTGGGATATTCAATTGCAACAGATTTTGGATAACCGGTGAAAAATGTATTTATCTCTGAATAACTGCTTTCGTCTTTTACATTATTTACTATTATTCGCCAATAATATTTTGATTGTCCTTCAAGATTCGAAATTGCTGCAAATGTATCTATTAAGTTTTCTTCAGTTATGATATGCTCAAAATTTTTATCCAATGAAATTTGTAAATTATAAAATTCAACATTAGGTTGATAATTCCACTTAAAAATTAGCTTATCATTAACTTTTTCTTCATTATTTGGAGAAGAAAGAATAGGTTTTTGCAATGTATAATAAATTTTATCAAATTGAAAATTATTACTTGGAGTACTTTCATTCCAATTTCTGTCGAGAGTTGTTACTGCAAAATATTTTTTATTATTAGTTTGATATTTTTCTAAATTAAGATAATTCTCATTTGTTATTTCAAGAATATTTTCAGCTTTTTCAAAGTCTGTGTTTTCAAAATTCGATTTGTCGAAATAATATACAACAAATCTATTTGCAATATCTCCATCAGGTGCTGCATCTGGAAAATCCCAGGTTAGACCGGTTAGGCCTGAATTATTCCAACGATCATAGCGTAAATTTTTAACTGCATTAGGAGGTGTTGAATCCAACCAAGGCATTGGAGGGATTAGAGATTTATATTTATAATAATTGTTCTTGAGCGAGTCGGTAACACCTTTTGGATTATTTGCGAAATTATTTGTTGTAAAGTAAACATTTCCTTGACATTTAGGATTTTCTCTATTTAATTTTATTTGATTAGGAATTTCATTAGAATTAAATTTGTCGCCAACACGATATAAAGCATTTCCTGTATAAAAATGCCTGCCGTATTGAGCAATAGAATCAGCCCACCAATTCATTAAACGTTCGTAATCTTGTGGTCCGCCAATCTGCCAATAAAGTTGTGGATTAAGATAATCAACTGATTTATCTTTCAACCAAGTCATCGGGTCAGCATAGATGACATTATATGCGTCCATTCCTGTAATCCCTTGTGGAATTCCATTCCTCCAAATCCCAAAAGGACTTATACCAAATTTAACATACGGTTTAATCGCTTTAATTGAATCGTAAATTTGTTTCATTAATAAACTTACATTATGCCTTCTCCAATCGCCAATGTCTTTAATTCCCTGTGAATATTTTTCAAATGTAGAAATATCCTCGTCCTTCATTCCATCATAAGGATAAAAATAATCATCAAGATGAACACCGTCAACATCGTATCTTCTGACTACATCGGAAATAACTTTAGTGTTGTAATCTCTTACTTCCGGGATACCCGGATTGAGTATTACCAAGTTTTTAAATCTTAATGTCCAGTCGGGATGAAGATTTGTTACATGGGCAAACGCAATATTAAAAGTACCAACGGATCTTTCTGCACGATATGGATTGAACCAAGCGTGGATTTCCATTCCTCTTTTATGTGCTTCTTCAATTGCAAATTCGAGTGGATCGAAGTAGGGGACAGGTGGTTTTCCTTGCCAACTCGTAAGCCAGAATGACCAAGGTTCTATTTTGGAATCATACATCGCATCACATTCAGGGCGGACTTGAAAATTGACAAGATTAATTCCTGCCTCTTTTAAATAGTTAAGAATTGTTATCAACTCTTGCTTTTGCTTTTCTACATCTCTTGACTTTGGCCAATCAATATTTACGACGGTTGAAATCCAAGCACCACGAACTTCATATTTTGGATGTTGGTATTGTGCAAATGTAATTATTGATATTAAACATAATATAAATATTTTTTTCATAGCGATAAAACTTTTATTTTGAATGCAAATATAAGAATAAATGAAAAGTTTTTATGAAAATGAATTAGGAATAACTTGTAAATTATGTTTCGCTCTATTTGTATCTGACGTTTGACAACATATTTTTTTGTATTTACCGATAGAACAAAGTAATTTACCTATAAGTAATTTGGTTATTTGAATAGTTACTTTAATTTTGAAACATCAAAAACAAAAACAAATTGCTTTATGATCAAAGTTTCATTTTTTCTATTTTTACTTTTAGTTTGTCAAAATATTTTCCCACAAACTAAAATATCAGGTAAAGTTATAGATGAAAATAATTCACCTTTAATAGGTGCAAATGTTTATATACAGGATACTTATGATGGTACATCAACAGAAGCCGACGGTAGTTTTGATTTTTGGATCGATGAAAAAGGAAAAGTTGCCTTGATAGTCAGTTATATTGGTTATGTTACATATCAGAAAGAAATTATTTCCGAAGGCAAAGAAATTCAACTCGAAATTGTGATGGAACAAGATACAAAGGAGCTGGGAACAGTAATAATCTCAGCGGGTTATTTTGAAGCAAGTGATGAAAAAAAATCTATAATACTTCGCCCACTTGATATACTTACAACTGGATCTGATGCGGATATTTATTCAACTCTTGAGACACTGCCCGGGACTCAACAAATTGGTGAGACAGAAGGATTATTTGTTCGAGGTGGTTCTGCGTCCGAAACTAAAACGATCATTGATGAGATGATTGTTCAAAACCCTTATTATTCAAGTGTGCCGGATGTTGCTGCAAGAGGAAGATTCTCGCCAATGCTTTTTCAGGGAACAATGTTCAGCACTGGTGGATATTCTGCTCAATATGGACAAGCTCTTTCTTCAGTTTTGATTTTAAAGACTCAAGATTTACCTGAGGAAACAAGTACAGCCATAA
>JAFGID010000285.1 GCA_016929735.1 Ignavibacteriales bacterium
AAAAAAAACAGTCAGTTTGAGTTTCTTGTTAGCCCCATTTTTAAACTTGTCAACTATTTTCCAGATTTACTTCTATTGTCTTCTTCACATAGCATTTGACAATTTTCAGTGATTGTTTTACCGCCTTTATGCCAAGGTTTTTTATGATCCGCTTCCATTTCTTCTATTTTCCATTTCTTTTTACATACAGGGCAAACACCTTTTTGTCTCTCGTATGCTTCTCTTTTTTGTTTCTCTGTAAATACACGAATATTCAGAAATTTTTCTTTTCTCGTCAGGACATAAGAGTAGATACCTTTTTTGTTAGTTACATCTTCATCTTCCATTAACTTGGCAATTTCCTTTTCCATTTTTTTTGCATCAAATTTCTTATTTTTAAACTCATTGTATAGGGTTCCAAATGGAACTCCTTTCATCTCTTTACGATAGTTGATGAAGATGGATTTAGCCCAATTAATTACTGATTGAAAATATTCCCATAAAACTTTGGCGTCTTTGTCATGTTGATGCTTGGACATATAATCTTCAATTTGCCCTTTTGAAATCCAGTCAATTACTGTTTCCAAATATTCCTGACGAATAGCTGAACCGCTGAGATAATCACTGCCAACCTGATAAGCAACGCAACCGTTTTTGCTAAAATATCGTTTGGCATCAGAAACAAACAAACCTGAATAAACTGCATTTCGTAATTCCTGATCGGTAAGTTTTTCACCGGCAATATTTATTATTCTAAACCAATCCAATCTTTCGCTTTCTGTCCCCGAACAGAAATAAACCATTAAACTATAATTTAATATCTGCTCTTGCTTGTCTTTAGGGAGATTATGAAAAGCAAGACCATTTATTGAAAAATCACCTTTTACATATTGGCAAATTGATATTGTTCTCTGTTGTCCATCTATAATCTCATAATTTTCGTCTTTTCTAACTGACCAGTACATAGTATTAAGTGGAAAATTTTTTGTAATAGTATCAATAACAGCATCTCTCTGTTTATCCTTGTAGATAAATTCACGCTGATAAGGGGGGCGAATATCAAGTTTGCCACCGTAACCAAAAACGCCCTCCTCTGCATTGTCCTCGTAACCTTTTGTTAATTCGCGAACTGTAATTTCTTTTAGTTCAATTTTCATATTTTAACTTTATTTGTGTTTGATTAAAATTCTGGCATAAATCTCTTTTCCATTTATTGTAAATCTTTTCCCGTAATTCGGATTATCTTCCACATATCTATCTATCCCAATAATTTCAAATTGCTCTGGATTATATTTATTCATAAAAGTAATCGGTACACCCATTGCCCCTTTATAATCCTTTGGAATATCATTTGTTTGTGAAACTTCAATCGCTTTGTAATTATCGTAAGTTGGGTATTCAGATTTTTTATATTTTTTGTATAGAATTAATTCTTCGTGTCGTTTAGCATTATCAAGGTTTGTAAACCAACAAGTGTTATTTGAAGAAACTATTCTGTTACCATTTTCATCAATGCGTGCTTCTGTTCCACTTAAAGGATAATGTTTCGGCACAATAAAACCGGAAAAATTACGGTTTGTGTTTATACCAATCCATATTTTATTTTCCTTTATGAGTTTGAATATTTCCTTGTAGCTAATTGCATTCCAAGTACCGATTATTAGAAACTTTTTTTTGTATTCCATTAATTGTGTAACATATTCTCTGAATAAAGAGAAGGGGGGATTTGTTACTACAATGTCGGATTGTTTCAAGAGTTCAATACTTTCTTTACTACGAAAATCACCATCCCCTTTTAAATATTTAATTCCAATTTCTTCAGGATCAGGAACGTTATTTTTATTTTTATCACCAGTATATTCTAAGTAAATAGCTCTTTCTGATTTATGCTCGCTGAACAAATCAGCATTTTGATTTTTATAACAAGTTGTAATAAGTTTCTTCAAGCCCAACTGCTCAAAGTTAAATGAGAAATAATGAAAAAAATTACTCACACGCGGATCATCGCAATTACAAAAAACGGTTTTATTTTTAAAATGCTTTTTGTAGTGATTCAATTCTTTCTCAATATCGGAAAGCATTGTGTAGAACTCATCATTCTTTGCGTTCTTTGCATTGTGTAAGTATTTAACTGAACCTTTTCTTGCCATTTTTTAATCTTCTAGGTTTTATCTAAAAATACATATAATATTATTTCTATTTTACATTTTTACAACTTAACCTGTGCAGCAATAATAAGCAGTAAGATTGACCCACTTTCTATGTTATTGTTTTAATAGAACTGAACTCATCTTTTAATTTATCCATCGCAATAATGTTAGCATAAAAATTGTTATTGATTACAGAATACCATGCTCCACTTGCTGACATTGAAATAAATGCTGAATATAGTGGATCACCTTCACTAGTTTTACCAGTTTTAAAAGCAGTATCAGGTATTGATCTATCTTCAGTCTTTTCAATAAATAATCCAAGCTTTTGTAAAAATTCTTCTAAGGTATGGCTATCAATAATTTTTATAACAGCCTCTTCAGGTGGAATTCTACAAGAATCTAGCATTTTTGTTATAAAATACTCTGAGTTTCTTCCAAACTTTGTTTTTTTCTTAGAAAGCAAATTTCTTAAAATCTTTAAATGAATTTTTATGTTTTCTTGTGTATTCCCAGACTTTTCAATTTTCTCTTCTGCATCATTAAGTTTTTGCTGCGTTATTTCATATTGATTTTTAAGTTCAACAATTGTTGCGTCTTTCGTTTTAGAAACAATAGTTTTATAATTTTCAATATCACTTGGTAAATCTCTTATGAGAGTTTTATAAATGTTACCTATTTTTTCAGTTTCTTCAATCCTTTTATCCATAACTTTTAAGGTTTCGTTTTGGGCGTTTATGGTTCCCTTAAGACCATTAATTTCACTTTTCAAACCTCTGATTAAATAATAAAGAAATATCCCTAGACCTAAAGTTTGAAATAATGAGTAAATATTTAATTCCATAATATGATCTCCATTAAATAACCTTGCTAATAATTTATATTACACAAATATTTATCTTAAAGAATGTTATACTCCGTGCAGTTTCAGTATAACAATTATTTATATTGTAAAAATATAAAAAAAACTTCAAATATCTGATTTCCAATCTATTCAAATATTGTTTCGAAATTCTCTTTATCTTTTGAATCGAAACACATTTTAATCTGGTCAAATGTATTTCTTCCAACTGATAAAGGAGGTAATTTATCAATTGAGAAGAAATCCGCATCTGATGTTTCGGCATTTTGATTGAATTCACCACTGATTAAA
>JAFGID010000286.1 GCA_016929735.1 Ignavibacteriales bacterium
AACGTTTTGCGGTATGAAAAGTTGCCATTGCGGACTATGTCATTATCCACCGTGACAAGAATTAATGCGGGCTACAACCCTTGAATAACTTACTGTCTTGGCAATTTTTTATACCGTGTGTTATGCGCAGAATTTATTTAATCCATACTTTGAAATTCTCATTTGGATAAAAGTCTTGTTTATTCCAAAAGCAAACATTATTAGACAATGAATCAGGTTTTAAAGATAAGCTATCTATCTGAACCGATGTATCAAAAGTCAATGAATAATCGGCTCTTTTTAAAGCTTGACCCCAAGTCTGAGTTGATTCTAAAATGTAAATATTTTCCTTTACAGTCTTTTGTGAATAAGCAATGTTAACTTTTACTGTATCCTTTGGTAAAACTAAAACCTTAAAAGCAACTGCATTATTTAACTCCTGAAAACTTAGATTTTCAGAGTAGGTCAAATTGTAAACTCGTTTAACCACTATAGAATCTGTATTTTTTGAAAAAGGAAATAAAATTGTCTGCCTAATTTCGTGTTCCGATTTATTTGAAAAATAATAAATGCCATTTACCGTAAATCGGTCGCTGTTAACTGCAAAATCTATTCTCTCTCCAATAAATTCAAGCTTTTTCTGAGCCAATAAATTTATTGGAATTACAAAGAACAATGTTAAAATCAACCTACTCATTTACAATTATTCTGTTTGATGAAATTATCTGAGAATCAAGCATAGTTCTAACAATATAAAATCCACTCTTGTCTGGAACTATTATTGAGCTAGAATTTTGATTAATTTTCTTTTTCATCATCATTTTTCCGTTTAGATCAATTATTTCTATGGAAATTTCAGATGTGATTATTGGTAAATCTATGCTGATAATTAATTCTCCATTTTTTGAAATTGGATTAGGATAAACAGAAATAGGAATGTTTGCAATATTTATATCGTTAATTCCAGTTGTTAAAGTATCAAGTAAGTAAATATCTAATTCAACAACTGAATCAGGTTCCATTATAAACGAAATCTCTGTTATTGATGCATATTGTGTTGAGTATTGTCCTGTTTTATAATCAATCTGATTGAATGTTGAAGGTTTTGAGTATACTCTAGCTGAATACTCGCCATTTTCAGAAGTTTCAAAATAGTAATCCAATCTAAAAGTTCTGTTTTTGACTGGTACAGAGTACTTGTCGTAAATAATTCCTTTTGCTGTTCCGCACATTCCAATTGTATCATTTGAATGTCCAATTGTTGGAGAATTATCTTTGGTGTAATAATTCCAATATTTGCTAATTGATTGTCCGTGCCTCGGATAATTTATTGACGAACCAGCAATATTTCCAAAAATCAAGATGTTTTCAAATGGCTCTCCCATAATATAGGAGACAACTTTTATAGTATCAGCATATCTCTTGATAATGAAATCAGAATCAAGACTGTCCAAAGTAATTACAAAAACTCCAGTTGAACCAAGAAACTCATAAGCAGGGAGTTTTACAGTATCAGTTGTCGTGTAGATAAAAATACTGTCAATTGGAAATCCTGCTTGGTTGACCTCATAATATCCTAACTCAAGTTTCCAATTATCAGATTCGTCGAAATAAAGCTCAGAAATCTCAATTGTTGGTAAAGCAATCGGATTTGCTTCTATGATTAATCCAACTGTTAGAAGAGAAAATAAAATATAAATCTTTTTCATATCATTGGTTTTTAGTTGTTTGTACGGTCGTCTCGTAATTTTGCGCATAAACGTTTGGCGGTATGAAACGTTGGGGATTTCGTAGCCACTTCACTATCATGGTACAACGAACTTTGATGCGAGAACCAAAGCTCGAATAACCACTTCGCCCCCAATGTTTTATGACCGCGTGTTGTGGGTAGTGCTATAAATTTTTATCATTCTTCTATTATTAATTTTCTGATTCTATTCTGGATATTCCAAAAACAGAAAGGATAGAAAATAAAACATATAGTTGTTCTAAATAAGTCAAAAATCTTTGTGCCATCTTTGTTTTCTAAATATACAAGTCTATAAGACACGAGGATAACAAACACCAATAATAATATTGGAACTGAATAATTAAAGAACGTATCATTATCTGTCAAGTCATCATATGACTTAATCGGATCAATAATTGGCATCAGTATCCATATAAAAAATAACATTAACCAAATAATCAAGTGGAAAATAATATATGTTTTGTTATGCCTCTTTTTTTCAATATATCTAATTCCAAATGTGACATAAATTAACCACAGTAAATATACTGAAGGAATTATTAAACCAATCTGAAGGTATTTAGTAAAAAAAATAGCAGAAAATCCATTTTCAGAAGTTGTATTTTCAATCATATTTTGACCTATCATTATTGGAATATAGAATGATAATATCAGTATAACGCCAAGTATCCGAGACCGAATTGTAAATATTTTTCCGTTCATTATTACAATTTTAGCAAATCTAATTTATACTGTTCATCTTGTTTTTACTAACCAAGCTGGTCAAAACAAAACATTATCTGTGAATCACTCAGTTTATTTTGAGGGTGTTTTTCAATATTAATTCGATTTCTATCATTTGTACGATGGTCTTGCATTACCCACAAACGGTGACAATATGGCCAGTAAGGGATTGCGGGCGATTTCCTATCAAGACAAACGAAAAGTTAAAGCGGGCTACAACCCTTCGCAT
>JAFGID010000287.1 GCA_016929735.1 Ignavibacteriales bacterium
CGGGATGGTAATGACGGATGAGGTGACAGATTGCCTCACTGTACTTGCAAGATAAAAAAATAATGTGTTAAAATAGTGGTGAATGTCTAAAGCTATGATAGATTGAAACATTGATTAATAAACAATAAGTATTAAATTCTGGTCAGTAATTATTGCTACGGCAGAAAAAATGTGAACTTCGGGAATTTTTAGAGTGATTATTAAAAATTATCAGATTAAAAATTTTTCTGGTAAAAAAGCTCTTTTGATAAATCCCTTCATTTACGATCCACAATATTGGGCTGAATGGAGTCTACCCGATGGATTATTACGTGTTGGCTCGTTGCTGAAAAGAAAAGGGTATCACACCTATCTCATCGATTGTCTTGAAACGGATGATAAACGAAAAGTAAAAAAGAAACGTATTAGTATTCGGAAAATCGATGATATTGAGCTGCGCATCTATCATTTTGGAATATCTAAAGAAGAATTTATTAATCGTCTTGAAGAATATAAGTCCGAGTTCGGAATTCCAGATGATATATATGTTACGTCTATCATGACCTTTTGGTGGGAAAGCACTCGCGATGTAATAGATATTCTTCGAGAACGCTTCCCAGATAAAAAAAGAACTCAAATATTACTAGGCGGCATATACCCAACACTTGCGCCCGAACATGCTGAAAGAAATACAAAAGCGGATATCATCATCAAAAATGAAATTTATGAAGCCTCAGATTTGATTCCGGACTTTGATCTATATCCAAGTAAAAATCATCTTTACGGGATTATAAAGGGTAAACGTGGATGTCCTTATAATTGTGCTTACTGTGCACAAAGAACATTGAATAATGGGAAAAATGGAGAAATTGTCCGCTGTAAAAATCCCCAATTAATTGTTGATGAAATTCAGTTTTATCAGGAACGATATGGAATCCGTGAATTTGCGTTTTATGAAGATGCGATTTTATATAAACCGAAAAAGAATATAGAAAAGGTTTTAGATGAAATAATTCATCGCGGTTTGAAAGTAAATCTGTATGCTCCAGAAGGTTTTGGGCCCAAAGAAATAGCGGATCATCCGGAAATTGTCCAGAAAATGAAAGCCGCAGGCTGGAAAAAAATTCATCTTGGGCTCGAAACAATAAATAAAGAAGTAAATAAGTCTTGGAATCGAACTCATACAAATTTAAACGACTTTGAAAAAGCAGTCCAAGTGACTGAAAGTGCAGGTTTCAAACTTAGAGGACCACAAGTGAATGCGTTTATTCTCTATGGAATGCCCAATGAAAATATAGAGGATGTAGTAGAAACAATTTTATATGGCTCTCATATCGTTGGCTCATTAATTCCAATGCTTTATACACCTGTTCCGACAACGATACTTTACAGAGAATATGTGAATTACTTTGAAGAAGAGCAATTCAAACTACATGATCTAAATGGTAAATATTTACCATTTCTAAAAATGAATGGATACAGAGCTAGTGATTATATTGAAATCCAGAGATTAATGTTTTCACTGAATATTCAATACAGGAGCGAATCATTTAATCCACTATCAAATTCTATTGTATCATATTCATACAGAGAAAAGATTAAAAGTATTTAAAGGAGTATTTGTTATGAGCGAGGAAATTAAATATTTCGATGAAATTCCCGCAGTTCCTATTGTTCAAAAAGGTCAAAAATTCTACGTTTTTAAAATTGACGCAAAAAAACTACTTGGGATATCATATACAAGTCCGAGAACCCAGTATATGAGAAAGGGAATTCAAAGAGGATTAGATAAAAAACGATTAAAAGAGATTGGTAATTACATAAAATCTCAGAATGGTCCAACCGGAATACTGCCCAATATAATTATTTGTAGCCTTAGCAAGGACAGCTACTATAAAGACGGGAATATTTACATAGCTAATAAAAAAAGTGGTGAGGCATTTATTATTGATGGTCAGCACAGATTATTTTCTTTCGACGATGAGTGGTCAGGTAAGACAACATTTGATTTAGTGGTGTCTGCATTTATTGAAATTGATGATGGGATGAAGGCCTTCATCTTTCGTACAATTAACGAAAAACAAAGGAAAATTAATCCATCATTAGTTTATGATTTAATACCAATGCTTCGAGACGATTGGGTAGATTACGAAGATAAAAGAGCTCAGTATTTAGTTGAAGAACTAAACCAGAACCAAGAATCTATGTGGTATGATGGAATTAGTATGCTTGGGACACGTGACAGAACAATAACACAAGCTTCATTTATTGGAGCAATTAAGTCCTTATTTAAAAAGGATAAAATATTTACGTGGGAGGAGGATTTTTACGAGGAAGTAATTCAACGGGATCTACTAATTATATATTTTAATGCTATTGCAGAAGTGTTTACGAATAGTTGGAAAAATTCCAACTATATTCTGTGTAAAAATGCTGGTGTCGCTTCAATGATTAATATTTTAGATATAATAGTAAAAGATTTAAAAACTAATGATGTGAAACTAACTAACGATCAAGGACTAATGGTAGATAAAAGCCACTTTAAACCATATCTTAAGAAAATTGAAAATTATAATTTCAAATCGAAGGAAGTTGGTAAATTATTTTTAGGAGCTTCGGGAATAAGAAATCTTACGAACGAGTTAAATTCATTAATTTTTCCTGAGGTTTAATTTATGGAATTGATAAATTCAAATGTTCAAGAATCTGAATCAAGTTCAATTATTAATCAAACAATTCAATTGGGAACGATCGTCTCAACTTTTAATGATGCTACGTTGAATATTACTGATACTCAACCAAGTCTCACAGTGTCAGAACAATGCCGCAAGTTTTTTAAAACGCTTGATCCTAAGATAATTGAGGAGTCTTTTAATACCAACAAATGCCTCAGTATTTCTGGAGATGATATAGTGTCTGCGATTTTAATGGAAGCATCGGAGTTTTTTCTTAAAGCTGTATTAAACTATTTTGCTCAGTATGAATTAATTAAAAAAGGTTATATAACCTGGGCAAAAGTGACCAATTATTATTCCAGTTTTTTTTCAGTGAATTCGTTACTTAGATTGCAACTTAAGCTGTTCACTAAAATATGGAATAACAATTTGTTTACGATATTTTTCAATCCCCAAAGTAAAACATTTTATCTTAAAAAAAACAAATTTAACAATGCAAATCATAGAATGATTTGGCAAAGATATTATCAGGTGTATGATAATTTTTCGTTAAATGATGCAAGGTATGAGCCAATTTATAAAAAGAAATATTTGGACACTGATTTTAGTGATGAAATTGATCTAAGAAATGCAATTAATTATAAACCTTACGGAGGTTTTCAGGAAATCTGGAATGTTAACGATATTCATAAACATATTTCTGATTATAGAATATTATGTAATGAGATAAAGGAGGTCGTTGATGATTTGAAGTCTTTATGTACTGACCCTAATTATAAATACTGTGCTCGATCTGGATTACGACTATTATTCATATTAAAAATATTTGGAAGTATTGAAAATGTTGATCATTTCCTTAATGGTGTTCTCAAAGAGCAACTTAAAACGTTTTATAAAACCTTTCACCAAGAAACAGATAACAATTCAATTGAAAACAAAATTATGAATTTTGTAATTAATTAAGAATTATATGCAAACAATTCGCTACATGGGAAGTAAGCGCAGACTTACAAATCACATACAGACTTTTGTATCTGAAAACTTAAACTTAGTAAATAACAAATATGTAATTGACCTATTTGCAGGCACTAATACCGTTGCCCAATTATTTAAAACAATATCTCCAGTTATTACAAATGATGTCCAAGAATACAGCTGCCAAATAGCATTAGCTCTTATTAAGAATAAATTTCTAATTGTCAATGATTCTACCCTTAAATACCTAATTAAAAGAATCTCCTTTCGGCAAAAAAAAGCATTAAATGTCTTTGAAAAGTATGTAAAGGAAGAAAATGCGGCTTTATTTAGTGGTAACTATGAAAAATATTTGAAATTTATATCTTCTTTTCCTTACTATGGTTCTACCAAAACTGATCATAAATTGTCACCGTATTTTTCAAATGATGCAGTGATGGAATATAAGAAAAAGCATAAATATTTGTTATTCACAGCATATTTTTCTAATACATACTTTAGTCTAAATCAATCGATCCAAATTGATTCAATCAGATATGGAATTGATAAAGCAGTGAAAAATACAAAGGTAGAAGACAGAAAAATTGTTAAGGCAATATTATTGACTTGTCTTTTGTCTTCTCTCAGTATCGCTGTTAATAGCACCAGCCATTTTGCACAATTTCATAAACTTTCAAAAGAGAAATTCGACTGGATTCTTGAAAGACGACAGAAAGATATTGTTCAAATTTTCTTTTCGAAGATTCAAGAATTTAATATGGAATTTGTACCTACTCTCTTTGATAATATTTGCCTTTGTGATAATTATAGAAATATTCTGAGTAACCGATCCGATTTATTAGAAAACACACAACTGGTTTATATTGATCCTCCTTATTCCTGTGCGCCGTATTCAAGATTTTATCATGTGCTTGAAACTGCGGTAAAGTATGATTACCCATCTGCTGAATATGACGCAAAGTACCGATCAGACAGGTATGTATCAGGCTTTAACAGAAAGGGACAAGTCCGACAAGAATTTCAATTTTTATTTGAAAAATTAATCGGATTTAATTGTCATGTACTGTTTAGCTATCCTCAAATTAACGATTTGAATTTCAATGCAGTTGACTTGATTGAAATGTGTAAAAACTATTACGGAAATAAAAACGTTATCATTAAAAATATTCCACATAAACGACAAGGATTTGGAAATATAAATGCTAAAAATGGTCAGGTTGAATATCTGATATTATGTAAATAATAATGGAGGATGCCTAATGGACACAATTCGGGAAAACTTATTTAATGGATTGGTATTTGATAAAGATTTAAATAAATGTAAAGCAATTCGAAGACGTTGTTTTATATTGCAATCAGTCCCAATGAATGAATTGTCAAATTATAAAAAATCCGGATGGGAAGAACATAAGCTTTATAAAACCAAAGCTCAGGTAAAAAAAGAAAAACCATTCGATATTGCTTTTGAAGATGAAATATGGTCGTTATTTGCTGATATGGGATTTAATTATTTGAATAAAGATAGACAATTTAAAATTCCTTATTCAGAAAATTATAAATTGACTCAACAAATAGATGTATTTGTTTTAGATGATGAAACAATATTAATTATTGAATGTAAGGCATCTAGTATTTTAAATCGCAACCGCAGCTTCAAAGAAGAGATAGACGCTATTGGAGGAAAAAAAGCTGGTTTATTTCAAGTTTTGCATGAAATATTTCCCGATAACAAATATAAAGTAAAAATTATTCTTGCTACAAAAAACTACGTTTTATCTTCTGCCGACATGGATCGTTTAAAGAATTATGATATCGCATATTTAGGTGAAGAAGAATTTGAATATTATAGAGGATTAACAAATCATTTAGGTAGTGCTGCAAAATATCAATTATTAGGTTCTTTGTTTCGGGGAAAAACTATACCGGAATTGAATCATAAAGTTCCTGCCATTAGGGGTAAATTGGGGGGACATCAATTTTATTCTTTTTCTATTGAACCGGAAAGATTGCTGAAGATGAGCTATGTTCTGCATAGAACAAAAGCAAATAAAGATATGATGCCGACTTATCAAAGAATAATTAAAAAGGACAGATTAAAAAAAATAAAGTATTTTATTAACAGTGGTGGATATTTTCCGAATTCAGTCCTTATTAGTATCGATAGTGCTAAAGAATTGGTTTTTGAGAGAGCAAATACTCAGTGTAATGATTCTATTTGTACAGTTGGAGTTTTATCTTTACCCAAAGTGTATGGCTCATCATTTATTATTGATGGTCAACATAGAGTTTATGGTTATTCTGATACTCATTACGAATCGAGCAATACGATACCTGTTGTTGCATTTGTAAATTTAAATAGATCTGAACAGGTTAATCTTTTTATGCAGATTAATGAAAACCAAAAGTCAGTCAGTAAAAATCTGAGGAATACATTAAATGCCGATTTATTATGGGGCTCAAATGATTTAAACGAAGCATTAAAAGCATTTTTACTACGTATTGCACAAGAACTTGGTGAAAACAGAAGCTCTCCTCTTTATAAAAAAGTAATTATTGGTGAAAATAGTAAAACGAATTTTTGTTGTATTACAATTGATACAATTTATTCTGCCTTAAACAGGGGAAATTTTGTTGGAAAAGTTGCCAAAAACACAATAAAAGTAAGAGGATCGTTCTATGATGGAGATCTAGATTCATCATTTGATAGATTGTTTCGATTCATAACATTATGTTTAGATTATTTTCGTGAAAATTTGTTTGATGAATGGGAGATAGGTGACAATAATACTGGATTTTTATCAATTAATCCGACTATATATTCACTTATAAGAATATTTAGTGATATTATCGATCATCTTGAAAAAACTGAAAAAATCAATACCTATACTACCAATGTTGATATATTGTTTAATGAATCTAAAAAATTTCTTGATCCTATAATACATTATTTTCGAAACATTAGTTTTGATGAAAAATCAGATTTAAGAAAGAGCTATGGAACTGGCGGATTGACAAAATATTGGAGGTCTTTGCAGATGATAATTCGGGAGACTCATAATAGTTTTGATCCGGATGGGCTTGATAAATATATTAGAGATAGTTCTCAAAAATATAATACTAGATCATTTGAGATAATAAGAGCAATTGAACTTTTTTTAAAAAAGGATATCATAAATTCATTAAAAACTATACATGGTGATATAAGTTGGTGGAAAAAAGGTGTACCTTTTGATGTATATACTGATGCAGAAAACCTTGCGAGTAAAAAGAATAGAGATATTGAAGATCCGGAAAAGGAAGTTAAACCATGGGATCAGCTTCACCTAATAGACTACAGAAAAATTATTCTTCAGAATTGGAGGGCATTATTTGAAAATAAATATTCATACCCGGATGTCAAGGGAAACAAAGAAGAAAAAACAAAATGGTTACATAAATTTAATTAGAAATCAAAATTTTCATGAATATAGTGTGACCGAAGAGGAGTATGATTTTCTTGAAAAAACTCACCAGTGGTTGTTTCCCAAATAAAAATATCAATTTTATTTTCCCACTATACTTCCGGCCACCATATTCGCTACCTTACTCCGCAAAGCGATGACAGCGCCGCGGGGCATGTGGACGCGGTTCGTCAAAA
>JAFGID010000288.1 GCA_016929735.1 Ignavibacteriales bacterium
CTTTTTGCTCATTTATCTCGCCGCAATGGTTCTATTATTATTACTTGAATTATTATCACATTTGCTTTTCTCGTTTCGGCTAACAATAAGCTCAGTTGCTGGAACAGCATCAGGCAAAACTGATATAAAGAACAAAACTTTTCACCATACCAAAACTCGCCTAAAAGAACCGGCTGTTCCAGTCAACTGCAGCTTTTTGTTATGTTTTACGCTTGAATAGTGAATGAACAATTAATTTTTTGAATAATCAATTTAGAATTGTAATTTTGTTTAAATCTATATTTAAGCTGCTGTATCTTTGTTGTTTCAAGTGGACAACGTGTACTAACGACGAAACTATATTTAGGAATTCTTTTTTTGTCAGCACTCAAAAGGCTGATAGTTCGGATTATTTGTTTTATTGCTTGATCAACATTACAGCCTTTTAACTCTACATAATACTCGGTCATGTCATGCAGGATTAATAAAAAATCACATCTTCTCCCTTCCCTAATGGCGCAACCATCGACTTTGATCTTTCTAATTGTAATGCCCTCGTTATTCACTAAAGTGAATTTGCATCTATTTTCTTGTAAAACAATGTTTCTAAAATTAGTCGATTCTTCGCATTCCCCAAAATCTATCATTACCGTTTTCCCAATCCTATATATTTAGAAGTTGATCAAACTGAATGCTAATGTCGTCAGAAACCTGATCAATTATATTTGTCGAAATCAAACCGGTCTCTTCACACATTATGCTTTTACATTGTCCATCGGATAGTGAATACGCATTAAGGAATTGTGGATTAAGTATTAAATCCTTTGATATTATATTTAGTAGCTCTGTCTTATCAGTAAGGGTTGATTCGAGTAATCCAGCATGAACTAAATTATTAAAGGAAGTAAGTATATAGGGACTATGAGTAGTGATAAAGAATTGGAGCGGTTGCTTTTTTGTCTGATTAAAAATACCAACAATCAATTCAACAATATCTTTTTGAGCACTAGGAAAAAGATGTGCTTCAGGCTCTTCAATATAAATTGTTTGCCCATTGCCAAGAAAACGTATAAAAGGAATAATTCCGAGCATTGTAGCTAAAGGGAGCATTTCTTGTTGCCCGGATGACGCATTAGAAACCAAGATTTTTCTATCATCTTTATGCAAAATTAGATCTTTACCTTTTTCCTGAATATATTGTCCTTTTAAAATCTCCTCTATTTTGCTTTTTAGCTTATCATATAATTTTGATTTGTCGTCTTTACGAAGGCGTTCCATTCTTGGGTAATCTTTAATTCTTTCATAAAATGATCCAAATTCTGTGATAAATGGATCAATTGCCTTGTTACTAGATAGAAATGAAAAAATACTACTCTGGAGATTAGCAAAGAATGATCTACCTGCCGGAATAAATATCTGATTAAATCCTATATTTTCGCCAATATTCTTTTTTAGGCTTTCATAAATATGTTCTCTGAGTTTAAAACTTTTTTCCAGTGGATCAAACTCTCGTTTTCCTTGCTTTTCACTAATTCGTTTATAATACTTTTGATTTGAGAGTCTTTCTTTATTAAGTTCGTCAGAATAAGTAATTCTTAGCTTGGATTTTATATCTGGTGCCTTTGTAAGCTCAAAGAAGAAATCACCATATTCGTATCTGATGAATACGTTTTGTTTTTGATAATTTTGAATTGGAAAATACTCTTCAAATTTATTTAATAGTTCTTTTTCAAATTCGCGTTTTGTAAGATTTGTTTCGATAGCCTGAAATAAATGGCGCGGAAACTCCTTAAAATAGTAGAATAACTTTGCAGTGATGCTCTTTCCACTTGCTTGTGGTCCTATAAGAATATTTATCGGAGCGAATGTTACATCAAGTGCTTTGATACTTGTAAAATTTGATATAATTAATCTCTCTTTCATTTTCTCCTCAATTTTTACAAACATAACAATTAAATCACCGGTTTGAACAGCATCGGGCTCGCCCGATGCTGGGAACGACTGACCTAATCCCCCACATGCTGGGTAAAAGAATCGGCTGTTCAAATCCGGTGCATTTGTTTGTTAGGGCATAAGTGATAAATAAGTTCAATGATATTCTAATTGCATTTTGATTACTCGTCAATTTATGTTCAAGAAGATACATTATACAATTTGAACCGAAATAGAAAGCTTTCTTGCATTTTCTCCAAAGTGATTATATTCGTCTAATTTAATAGAGCTACATTTGAGTACAGATTTAATAATACCGAGATTTTTTTGTTCAAGCTCCCAAAGTCCATCTTTCAAATCATTTCTTATTTTGCCAATACCACTGTGACCTTTATAAAAATATAATTCTGCATCGCGCTCTTCGTGGACTATTTCAAAACTCTCATATCCAATGTCGATTGTTTCTTGCTGAACTAGAACAAGTTTTTCAATGAATTCATTTTTCTTCTTATCGCTTGTAGCCCTATTTATATTTTTCAAATTAGGTCCAATTTAGATTTTAATTTCAATTTCTTGAGTTTGCATTAAATAGGCCGCTTAGCCAAAGTGAGCTTCTCAAGATGAAAAATTTAGGTGGTTGTTTTGATTGTCAATATCTATTCCTTTTTCAGCTGCGAATTGAGAACGGGCTTTTGAATCGTTTGGTAATCCTTTTTCTTTGCACCATTTTTCTAACTCGAAAACATCAACATCGATCTTATAAATCTGTTTTCCAAATGCTATTAATTTCTGGACAGCACTCTCCGCTTCTTTTTCCCATTCTTCATAAGTATCTTCAATTACTTCAGGATCGGCAACTTTTTGTTTAACCTAAATTTCTAAAATAAAAATCGGCCAGTCGCGGAGACCAGCAAATACAACTCGCCAAAAAAATTTTCGAGCCGCGAGTCGTTA
>JAFGID010000289.1 GCA_016929735.1 Ignavibacteriales bacterium
ACCATTGCGAGTATAAAAGGAATCAGGATGGTAGTTCCTTTCAGATTTCTTTTAATCAGGTTTCTCATGGCTTAGCAGTTTTTGATGTGAGATCAATTTTTGCCAATGTTCACCGGCATACGCAGTTGCCGCTTCGGAGCGCTCACTTGTCGTGTTCGCCGAAAGATAGTACAATGAAACCACATTAACAATACCTCAGTCCGGCCAACCACCGCAGGAAGATCATGAGGTGCCAGACGAATTGTGTATGAACCGGGTGTTGTGGACAGGATTTTTTTCAGAATCTGTAGTTTATACCAAGTCCAAGGTTTATATAACTGTATGGTAAATTTTTATTGGTATTCGTGAACTTATAAATCATGGTTCCGCCTAATTTTAAACTAAATTTCAGTTTTTGTCCTCCTATCCTGATAAATCCTACCGGTTCAAATAACAAACTTTCATCACGGTAGGTTTTATAGGGTCCGGCCTCTGAAATCCAATTGTAATAGTTTTCATCCCTCAAATTTGAATGTAAATATCCTGTTTTAATTCCAAATCCTATTTCAAAGTTTGACCATTCGTTTGCTATTTTTCCAAAATTTAACTGTCCAAAATAAAGTTGATAGTCACCCAGTAAATTTCCCGGATTTGCATCTTTATAGGCATTCCCATATCCATATCCAAATCCACCATATAATTCTAATACCCGGCTGTTCCCCATGTTATTATAAAATCCGGTTGCTGCTTGAAAATAGCATCTATCATCATAGCCAATGCTTCCAAATCCCTGAATTGCTATCTTATCTGTCAATCCATAAGAAATAGTGGCGTGAGCTGATGGAATTATTGAAATTCCTGCATCTACCCGTAAATCATTTTTATTGCTTATCAAAGGGATATCTGTTGTCTGTGTATGATAAACAATACAACTTGACATCATCAGCGAAATAAAAAGTCCATAAGCTATTACTTGCATTTTCATGTATGTAGGTTTTTTCAGATTGGTCACAAACGCTTTTCGTTATGAGCTGTTGTGTTTTTGGTCACAATCTGTTATTAGATAGCATTTAATCTGTAATGGTTGCTTTGGCTGGTTCTTTTTTTGCATTTTAACCAAAATACGGTTTGTATAAGAATAGTAGCCGTTTGCGGGCTTCATACCTTTCAAGTTACACAAAACTTGGAGCGGGCTGCAACCCTTTAATTTACTACTGGACCGGCTATTATTTTTATACATTGTTAGGCCACCGTGCATTTTTTATTCTAAATCAAGTGTTATCATTATATTTTCTTTTACCTTATCAATCAAAGCAGAAGGCAAGTCTCCTATCTTTTTAATCAATCGTGTATTATCAATCGCCCGTAATTGGTCAATCATTATATCACAGTTTTCATTCAAGTTGGCCATACCCTTTTTTAAATGTACTCTTAAAATATCTGCGTCTTTTTCAACCTTAGTTGTAATCGGACAAATAATCGTTGATGGATGGGGTATCTTATTTAATAAATTAGTCTGCAAAACCAATACAGGTCTTGTTTTTCCTGGCTCAGTCCCTATTTGAGGATTTAAATCCGCAATCCAGATTTCGTATTGCTTAATCAGCATAATCAATCCTTTCGAAATCCTTTAATATCTTAATAGAGTCTTTTTTGACCAAATCCGAATCGCTTTTAAGCCGTTTTTCTAATATTAGTCTACGCTGAAGCTTATTATAATACGCTAAAGCTTCGTTAATATATCGATTTCTGGGGATCTTAATCCGAGAAAGAATATTTTCGGTCTCGCCAAAAATCGAATCGTCTATTTTTAATGATACTGTTTTCATAATACAATCGTTTTATATCACAAAAGTATATCTTTTTAGTATATTAATCAAGTATGTTCAACGCGAAATAATCTTTTTTTGCATGCGGCCTAACGTTGGCGCTATGGTTAGTTGCCGATTTCGAAGCACTTACTTATCAAGATACAACAAATTACAATAAGAGCTAAAACTTTGAAACAAGCACTGTAACGGCAATTAACTATAGCGCGTGTTGGGCAAATGTTGTTCCTGATTTACCTTATATGAACAAAACTTCTTATTTAGTCAACTTTAAAGGATAACAAATATGTGTCATTGTAATACAAATCGCCTTTTGCAAAATCACTACCAACTATAAAATATAATTTCGATGGTCTATATCCAGAGTCTTTAAGTCCCCCAAATGTTGATAAGCCAAATGCCCCTTGTGTTGCAAACGCATTACTAACAAATGAATTGTCATCATACACTGCAATTTCTTGCGGGTATGAGTTTTCCCGAACATTAGTAATTTTAGCTTCAATACACAAAACTTTGCCTTTCACTGGAACATACTTTAATTCAACTGGGTACTTATTCCCATCTGAAAATCCTCCAGTCTTAATTTCTACCTTTTCGTCAATAATCTGATCAAATAATTTAACAGATATTATCTCAATACCAGGTATATTATTAATATTAAATTCAACGTTTTCTTTTTTAGCATTAACAGAGATTTCTTCTTCACCGATTATTAGCTGTTTGGGCTTAACTCCATTTTTAACTATAAAAATAGGCGCATCATTTCCTGAAAGATTCTCACGATATGAATAGGTTTTGATTTCAGGTATATTCTTGTTTTTTACTGAACCAACTACTTTTGCTATTGAGTTGTCTTCAAGCTTAAGTTGAATTTTCTCAGAGCTTATTTTTGTCCCTTCCGAAAATTTTCCTTTAATAACACAAAAAGTCAAGGTGTCGGGACAAGTATAACTAGCCTTATACCCTGTTGGTGGATTATTTTGATAACCTTGATCGACATAAAGTTCTTTATGATAAGAAATCGATTCAATAGTGAAATCTTGAGCATTGACAACATTTGTAAGTGCTGCAATGGTAATTAATAAAAATAAATTTAATTGTTTCATAATTATAAATTTAAGTTAATATGGTTCTAAATTCTCATCTCTTGCCTCAATTCTGCCCAGTCGAGTCACGCAGCGGAATTTCACCAATGCGTTCTCACGGAACCGTACGTGAACCTCTCGGTTCATACGGCTCTTCTTGTTCAATCACAAAGATATAAATCTTATGGATGTACCAATTTCCAATGAGCGAAAAGTCCGGGTTGAAGGCTCCATTTAGTGTGTAACCATTTAACGTCTGCCCTAAATGATAATCCCTTCTCCCTTCTTACCCACTTTACCAATCGCACATTTACCAGATGCCAAAGTTGGTGCGTATGTCCTGTCCAAAATTTGCAGTAATAATTTATCCAACCCTGTAACTTTGGATTGAGCATGACTGCTATCTCCTCTATGCGTTTTCGCTTCCTGTGCAGTTTCATGCTCCTGAGTTTCTCCAAAATACTACTTCTGGATTTCCTGCTGATAGCAAAGTGAAACCACATTAGCAACCCTTTGGCCCGGCAACCGACCGCAGGGAGTTCATGAGGCGATAGCCGAATAATTGCGTATGAGCATATATGTAAAGCACAGGTTCCAAGTCTTTATTAACTTTAATCTTTTAGCAAA
>JAFGID010000290.1 GCA_016929735.1 Ignavibacteriales bacterium
TACTGGAACTCGCGACCTGTCGGGTAATCCGGGAATATTTTACTGGCAAAATTCTGCTGATTATTCAATAAATGTTGAATTAATTCCAGAGAATCGTGAAATAATCGGAGAAGAAACAATTACATATTACAATAATAGTCCCGATACACTAAAAGAATTAGTAATGAAAATTTTCCACGATTTTTACACGGAAGGTGCTGCGCGAGATATTATTATATCTGAAGATGCAATTACTGAACCAATTAATATTACAAGCATACAAATGAATAATAAAACTATAGACTTTAGAAAGTTTGGTACAAATCTAATAATTCGGTTAAAAGAGAATATTTTACCAAACAGCAAGACAATAATTTCTGTTGAATGGCAAAATCAATTAACAGCAACAACAGAAGTAAGAATGGGCACGTTTGACGAATCAACCTTTTTTGTTGCTTATTGGTTTCCCCGAGTTGCTGTTTATGATGATATAGATGGTTGGGATAGATACAATTATGCAGGACACGAATTCTATAATGACTTTGGAAATTATGAAGTGAACATAACAATACCAAAAAATTATGTTGTATGGGCAACTGGTGTTTTGCAAAATCCCGAAGAAGTTTTTTCTTCTAATATACTTGAAAAATATAATCTAGCTCAAACATCGGATGAAATTGTTCACATCGCCACCATTGAGGATACAAATTCTATTAACATCACTGCTCAAAATACAAAAAACATTTGGAAGTATAAGGCAGAACAGGTTACAGATTTTGCGTTTGGAACAAGTGAGCATTTCTTGTGGGATGCAACAAGTGTTATTGTTGACTCCGTTACAAATCGAAGAGTATTTATTCAGTCCGCATATCATAAGGATTCCAAGGACTTTTACGATGTGATTGGAGTAAGCAGAAAAACCATTGATTATCTTTCAAATCGAATGCCCGGAATCCCTTTTCCATATCCAAGCATGACCGTATTCAACGGCCAAGAATCCGGGGGAATGGAATTTCCAATGATGGTCAATGACGCGAGAATGTATTTTCCTTCACTCATGCTAAATACAACTTCACATGAAATCACACATACTTATTTCCCGTTTTATTGTGGAATAAACGAAACTAAATACGCTTGGATGGATGAAGGATGGGCAATGTTTTTACCGCTTGATTTTCAAAATGAAAGCGATGAATATCTAGACCATACGCGAATTATAATATCTTCATATTTATCCGTTGCAGGAGAAGAGGAAGATGTACCTATGATGATTTTATCAAATCAAATGAGTGCGAGAAGTTATTCTTATGCGGCTAATGCATATTTTCGCTCTGCATCTGCATACCTTGTTTTAAGAAATGCTCTTGGAGAAAAATTATTTCTTAAAGCTCTTCAAGAATATATTAACTTATGGAAAGGTAAACATCCGATACCTTATGATTTTTTCAATACATTCAATAGGGTTGCAGAACAGGACTTGGGATGGTTCTGGAAACCTTGGTTCTTTGATTTTGCCTATCCGGATATTGCCATTGAGAATGTTAGTGTAAAATCTGACTGGGTCGAATTAATGCTCATAAACAGAGGCAAGATGCCATTGGGAGCTGTTGTAAAAATTTATTATTCTGATGAGGATTTTGAAACATTGGATTTGTTTGCAAATGACTGGTATGAAAATAATTACAAATTGTATGTCGAGATACCAATAGACAAAGAGGTAGTTAAAATTGAATTAGAACCAATCTATAACTTAGACGTCAATACAACCGATAATATTTTTATTTATTCTAAATAGGAGAAAATCATGAAATTTTTATTCTCATTAGTATTTACTGCATTCGTTACTTGTTGTTTTGGACAAGCAATAGAAAAAGAATCCAGTTTATTTATTCCTGTAAACATTCAGGAGGCTTACGAAAATGGAACGAGAAATCTTGATGGAACTCCTGGTTCAAATTATTGGCAGAATAGTTCAGACTACACCATCAAAGCTGAACTCGACCCAACGACAAGAAAAATATCGGGTTATGAAAAAATAATTTACTATAATAACAGTCCGAATTCACTTTCTGAAATTGTTATACGATTATATCAAGACTTTTTTAGAAAAGGAAATTCTCGTGATTTCCAGATTTCCCCTTTTGATATCACTAACGGCGTTGAAATTTCAAAAATAAAAATCAATGGAAAAGAAATTAATCTTTCTCCCGACGCTTGGAAAACAAGGCGAGAAGGAACAAATTTATTCATTTATATGGAAGACCAAGTAATACCAAACTCCAGCGTACAAATTGAAATAGAGTGGAGTTTTATAGTTTCAAAATATTCAAATGTCAGAATGGGAAGATATGATTCGACATCATATTTCATTGGACACTGGTACCCGCAAGTTGCTGTGTATGATGATATTGATGGCTGGGATGAAAATGATTATACTGGTTACACAGAATTTTATAACGATTTTTCAAATTTTGATGTCGAGATAACCGTCCCCGAGAATTTTGTCGTCTGGTCAACAGGAATACTACAAAATCCTGACAATGTTTTAGAAAATAAATATTTATCAAGATACGAACAGTCA
>JAFGID010000291.1 GCA_016929735.1 Ignavibacteriales bacterium
GACAAGCTCAATACAAGTATTTCGACAAGCTCAATACAAGTATTTCGACAAGCTCAATACAAGTATTTCGACAAGCTCAATACAAGTTAAGCGGATGCTGTAAGCTCCATAGAAGTTCTACGAAAATGACTATGTTACTTACACTGATAATAATATTCTTTGCAACTCGGCGTCTTTACAGTGAGAAAAGTATGGAAACAATTACAAGTTCAGTTAAGTTAAGTGGAGACTTCAACAAAAAATATTAGCTATAAGTGAATCGGGCTGAGTGATTTGTTCTTGGTTTAAAAAAATCTTTGTGTCATTTAAAAGAGGAGGGGACAGGTGCTATTTTTTCCTACTCTCATCTATAAATTCGATTATCTCTTCTTTTGTTATTTTAAGATTTAACCCTTTAACATCTAAAGGTGAGGGGAGTAATTTTAATTCAAAAAGAGTTCCGTCTTTTCTTTTTATCAACAATTTCCCTTCCTTCTTTGCTTGTTCAAATAGATATTCAAAATTTTGTTTTTTATCAGTATATGTATATATATTCATTCTATACCTCGATTAATTTTATATTCATTTTAAGTGCGATATTTTTTAGTCTTTCATCTAAAGTTATTAAGTTTAATTTATTTTCAATTGCACATTCTAAAAAATATGCATCGTATGCATAAATGTTGTATTTGTTCGCAATTTTTAGTGATGCTTTAATGTTTACATCAATAAATTTAATTGGAATTTTATAATAAATGTCAATTAATTTTGGAACGATTATTATATCAATTTTTTTCCTTTTTAACATAGCTGAAAAAGCATTACCAACTTCCCAATGCAACGATATAGGTGCAATAAGATTAGTACCTCTTGTCGAACTAATAATTTTTGGTTTACTATCCTCGTTAGTTATTACTGAAATTATTACTGATGTATCAACTATTATATTCATATATTGTATTGAAATATTGTATGCTCAAATTTAATCAAAAATAAAAATATATAAAAATGATCAGTAAAAAAATGTGGATATTCTCTTCAAAAATTTTTTCGCGTAAAATAATTCGCTCGCAAAAGCTGTATAGTAGATGCAATAAATTCTTAGTGGGTTAAGTGATTTAAAAATCTATTATCTTTGTTTAAAATCTTTCCTTCTTATCTCATCAATTAGTTCGTCTGAAAAGGATTTGAATTTTTCTCTAATTATCTTATCAATATCAGAATATAAATTGTCATTATTTTTTAGTGTGTCAAACGAATAAAATAAAATGTAAGGCGATACCTGAAGAACTTCTGATATTTTTTCGAGGAGTTTTTCTGATATGAATTGTTTCCCTTGCTCAATATTACTCAGATGACATGGGGTAATATTTAATAGATCGGAAAATTCTTCCTGAGTAAGATTAAGTTTTCTCCTATAAAAACTAATATTTTGCCCTAAAATTTTCTTAATTGCCATAAATATTCCTATTGCAAATTAAGAATTCAGAGCAATAATTGGAATATAATGTAACTTTAGATAATGAATAATATATATAGTATAACTATATTTTTTGATTGACACAATGAATATTTTTTAAAAAATTAAAAATGAAATTATATTTATTTTGAAAAATATAAAGTAATACTATATTGAAACATTGCGTGTTCGTCTAGCGGTCAAGGACGCGAATTACTCTAATTCGAAACGTGGGTTCAAATCCTGCACACGAAGCAAAATATGTAACACAAAAATGGAGGTAGGAATGAAAACGAAATTTATATGAGGTGTCTGCTTCAATAAGGTTATATTGAGGTAATAAGGTTATAATAAACTAAATTTTAATTGTTAAATTTTTACATTAGGAGCGAAAAATGAAATTAAATAATTTTATCGTAGTTATTGTTGTTGTTTTTATTGCTTTTGCTTATTTTACCAGTTGCGAAGATAAAATTTCAGAACCTGATAAAAATATATCATCTTTTGTAAATCCTTACGCTTATGTCGGTGAAGTACATAATGAAGGATTAGATTATATTCTCAACGATTTAAATGAAGAAGCGAAAACAAAGAAAAACAAATTAAATAAAATTGGATCAAAACAAGAATTTAATAGTGAATTGATAAAATTTGTAAATAATAGCCAAACTAAATTTTTAACAAGCAAAGGCTATCAACCTGAAGAAATTTCATCAATACTAGGTTCAGATATTTTTAACTATTGCAAAAAGATGGGTAAAGTAAATGATGATAGCTTGATTACATTATATTCTGAAAAACAAATCTATTATTTAAATATAGTTAACGAAATAATAGAAACTGAAAATGATTTAGAAAACTTAAAGATTAAATTAAATAAACTTGAAGAGCAAGTATTTAATGAATTAGGTGATGAAGAAGCAATGCCAATTTTAATTGCTACTTCGGTTGCTTTGAATTCTTCTATTTATTGGGAGGAAAATTATCAAATATGGGAAAATACAATGTTGGAAATTGCAACAGATGGTAATTTAGGAAAGGTTAGCAATTTGGGAAAAATAAGTAAAATATGTGCTTTAAAGGATGTTATAGGAATGGATGTTGCAGGTGCAGTCGCTGGAGCAATGGCTGGAGGAGGAAAAGGTGCTTTAATTGGGGGATTAGCAGGTTCTGCTGGACAAGCGATTTATGAGATATTTCTTTGGCTATGCGATATATTAGGAATTTAGAAATTCAATATAGTAAAGGTATTAATTATGTTCAATGAATTTAAAGGAAACATTAAAAACAAAATTTTTGATTTTATTTTTTTGTTGTACTTATTTTTTGTAAGTCTTGGTTTTACAGATTGTATTATTAATGATAGTGTAGAATGGTTAAGAATTAGTGTTATTTCAATTGTTGCTACTTGTCTTGTTATGTATTTTGTTTTTATTAAAAAGAAAGTTTAAAGTACTATTCATTTTTAATCTCAAATGTTTTGAAGAATTTATTCTGTGAATAGACACTGGGGAACGCACCTTTGATATTATATCTATTTAGGAAAAAGCATAGTTATTGTTTTTTTTATTTTAACATATTACTTCAATATAAACAAAAACAATACTTTTCCTTTTAATAGGAGCAAGTTTCAGATATTTTTTTAATAATTTTTAAAATTATTTTGGATACACCGAATGATTGATTACTTACTTTGTATTTTTAAATGTATTAGTGATTGTAATAAGATTAATTGTCCGATTAGTGTAAACAATAAAATCATTATTCGAAAATTTTGATAAATAAATTAAAATAGTAATTATTTTCATTAAAAATAATATCTAATACCACACAAAGACTCTAAATTAAAATATATATATGGAACCACATTCATTAGTGGGGCGAATTCAAGAAAGA
>JAFGID010000292.1 GCA_016929735.1 Ignavibacteriales bacterium
CCCCATATTTCATTTCGTGGTTCCCAATCAGCAATCGGTTTTACCATTTGAAGAGTATATACCTTTTCCGCTCTTCTTTCGATAATTGATGAAGCAAATAAACCTAAAAGAAAAACAATTATTATTGTTACAATAAAAACAATCCAATAAAATTTTTGATTTCTTTTTTTAATCTCCTCTGCGCTCATTTATATCTCAACTATTTATTTATATATTTTTTGTTTCACATTGTCATATTGATAAAATACTATTTAGGAATTCTTGCAAAAGGTGTGGATGTTTCACTTCGAACTCTTCCATGTGGTACTTCGCGATGACACTCCCAACAGAATCTATCTTCTCCATCGCCGACAATACTTTTGGCTGTTAATGATCTTAAAGCAATTGGATGAATATTGTTTTCATGACATCTGATACAATTTTCCTGAACTACCGATTTGCTTAAATCTTTTATCCTAATTGAATGCTCTTCATTCTTTAATGTAAAAATTGTAGCATGTTGCAATCCATCATACGCTTTGAAGAAATATTTTCTGAAAATATTATCCTGCGGAACATGGCAATCATTGCAATTAGTTACCCTTCCATGACTTCCTCTTTCCCATGTTGCATAATGTGGAATCATAATATGACAATTTATACACGCTTCTGGTTCATCTGACATATATGAAATAGCATTTGAAATATAAAAGTTAAAGAAAAGAAGACCGCAGATTATTCCCGAAACAATAATAGAAGGTAATTTCCATTGCTTAGGTGGTTTGAAAAAATTGTAAATTTTAACAAATAAATTCGTTTTTTTTACCATTTCAAATACAGACTATAAAATCTTATTTAAAATTAGCGAATATTTATTTATTTGTCAATATATTATTATACTTTTTAAGTTGATGGTGTAAATCACTAAATATTATTGATCATTTTATTAATAAACTCTTGACAATATTGGATTTTTGTTGTATTTTTAATCAGACAATTTTATCTGATTAGTAAATTTTGAAAGAGATAATTTAATGAAAAGGAAAATAATTAAAATTGACGAAGAAAAATGCAATGGTTGCGGTTTATGCGTTCCGAATTGTGCAGAAGGTGCTTTGCAAATAATTGATGGTAAGGCGAGATTAATTAGCGATTTATTTTGCGATGGATTAGGTGCTTGCCTTGGTCATTGTCCCGAAGGTGCGATTAGCATTGAAGAACGCGAAGCAGAACCTTATGATGAAAATAAAGTAATGGATTACATTGTTAAAGGGGGTGAAAATGTAATTGTAGCTCACTTGCAACACTTAAAAGAGCATAATGAAATAGAATACTATAATCAAGCATTAGAATATTTAAAAGAAAAAGGTATAGATATTACTCTTGAAAAAAAGAAAAAGGTAACATTTTCCAGCTGTCGCGGTTCTCAAATAAGACATTTTATTCATTCGAATACAGAAGTAACAGATGAAAATAGTGCAAAAAGAAAATCACATCTAGCACAATGGCCAATTCAATTACATCTCGTTTCACCAGCAGCCAGTTATTATCAAAACTCTGATCTGCTACTGACAGCAGATTGTGTTGGTTTTGCTTATCCTGATTTTCACAAAGATTTCTTAAAGGGAAAAAGCATTGCCATTGCTTGTCCAAAACTTGATTCGAATATGGATATCTATCTTGAAAAATTGAAAATTATGATTGATGAGGCTAAACTAAATACGATTAATGTCCTGATTATGGAAGTTCCATGCTGTAGGGGCCTTGTGCAATTGGCTCAACTTGCAGTTCAAAATGCCAAAAGGACAGTTCCCATTAAGTATATAAAGATTTCTGTTGATGGGAAAGTAATGGAAGAAAATTGGATATAAATAAATATTTAATAAATTAAAGGAGAAAAAATATGAGTATGTTTTGTTTTCAATGTCAGGAAACAGCAAAAAATATCGGTTGCACCATAAAAGGTGTTTGTGGTAAAACCGAAGATGTTGCCCAAATGCAAGACCTTTTGGTTTATGTACTAAAGGGAATATCAATTTATTCAAGTGAAGCACAAAAACATAATGTTGAAATGGAGGATGTAAGCAAATTTATTTTCGATTCAATGTTTATGACAATTACAAATGCTAACTTTGATAAACAAAGATTTATTGAAAAAGTGATGGAAGGTATTGCGTTACGAAAATCAATTGAAAATAAGTTTCAGGTAAAAGGTTTATCAATTGATAAAAACAAATTACACCATTCTGCAACTTGGGATCCAACTTCAGAAAATGAATTTGAAGAGAAAGCAAAAACAGTTGGTGTATTGGCTACAGAAAACGAGGATGTTAGATCTTTAAGGGAATTAATTACTTATGGACTAAAAGGAGTAGCAGCTTATGCCGAACATGCAGGAAATTTAGGATATTCTGACAAAGAAATTATTGATTTTATGCAAGAAGGATTAGCGGCAACTACTGACGATAATTTGTCTGTCGATGAATTAGTTTCATTAGTTATGAAGTGTGGAGAGACAGGTGTAAAAGTTATGGCGTTATTGGATAAAGCAAACACCACAACCTATGGAAATCCTGAAATTACTAAAG
>JAFGID010000293.1 GCA_016929735.1 Ignavibacteriales bacterium
ATGCTTATCCTAAATTTTCGATAATTATTGACGATATTCAAATTGAACAAAATAAATTAGAAGGAAATTATATCTACAAACAAGAAACGATTGAAAACCAAGCTCTCGCATTACTAAAAAATTCGAGAAACGAAACCACAGAATTTTTAACAAATTACTCTATTAGTGCGGCTGAAAACACACACAACGCTTGGAAAAAATTGTACGAAAAATTAGTTGTGAAATATCTTGATGGTATTAAAAAAGACGAGTATTTCAGACCGGTAAATATTGGATATCCAGAAGAATTTAAAAAACTAATTGTTAAAACAGAGGGAGATAACAAAATCGTTAAGAGATTTCCAATTGAGATTGAAAATTCCTTTCGTGATTTGGTTAGAGCAGGTGATGAATATCTAGAAAACAAAAATTACATCGAAGCCACGAAGTCGTATCAAAGAGCGTTGGAATTAAGACCAAACGAAGTTGAAATACAATCAAAAGTTGATAAAATAAAATCATTCTTGGACTCAATTGATGAAATTCATAAAGAAAATTTTTTGTAATTTAAATTGGCAAGACAAATAACAAATTACATATTTTTCATTAATATTGAATAGTAAATTAACTTTATTAGGTTATAGATAAATATGAAAAATATTATACATAAATCGAGTATTGTAAACGAGGATTGGCATTCATTTGAATTAAAAGAAGTATTTAGGGAACTTGAATCTTCGACCGATGGATTAAATACCGATGAAGTATCAAGAAGACTAAGTTTTTATGGTGAAAATAAATTGCCCCGTGGCAAGAAAATAACATTATTTCAAATCATTCTTCATCAATTACTTAATCCACTGATTTTTATTTTAGTTGCTGCAGCAGTTGCTTCGATTGCAATTGGCGAAGCAAAAGATGCGATTTTTATTTTGCTCGTAATTTTAATAAATAGCGGATTAGGTACATACCAAGAATATAATGCAGAAAAAAGTGCCGAAGGATTACAAAATTTATTAAAAATAAAAGCAAGAGTTAAAAGAGATAATAAAGAAGTTGAAATTGATTCCGAACAATTAGTGTCGGGTGATATTGTACTTTTGGAATCGGGTTTGAAAGTACCCGCAGATATGCGTTTATTAGAAGCATCAAATTTAGCAATTGATGAAAGTTTCTTAACAGGCGAATCAATAGCTGCTAAGAAAAATGTCGCTATTCTCGATGTCAATACTGCTGTTAGTGATAGAACTAATATGACCTACGCAGGTTCTACAATTATGTCCGGCCGGGGTGTTGGAGTAGTCGTTTGCACCGGGGGTAATACGCAGGTTGGTCAGATAGCAAAAGATGTAACCGAATCAGCAACCGCTAAACCACCTCTTGTTCTGAGGATGGAAAAATTCATAAAGCAAATAAGTGTTTTTATAATTGCTCTAAGTATTATTTTAGCGATTATACTTAGAATTAACGAGATGGATTTCGGAAGTATATTCTTTTTTGTTGTAGCTTTTGCTGTTTCTGCCATACCCGAAGGATTACCGGTTGCTTTAACTGTTGCTCTCTCTATCGCAACCAAAAGAATGGCTAAACGAAATGTAATCGTTCGGCGGCTTACTGCAGTTGAAAGTCTTGGGAGCTGTACCATAATTGCAAGCGATAAAACCGGGACACTCACCGTAAATGAGCAGACTGCAAAAAAAGTTCTATTACCCAATGGTAAAAGTTTTTCGATTTCAGGAGAAGGATATAATGGAGACGGAATATTTCGTGATGATGCCGAGCCAGATAAGCAAATTGTTACGAGTGATTATCCACACCTTTATAGGTTAAATAAAATTGCTATTCTGGCAAATGAAGCATCTTTGAAAAAAGAAGATGATAAATGGAACCACTATGGCGACGCAATGGATGTAGCACTGCTCGGAATGAGTTATAAGTTGGGAATAAAACCTGATGAAATTCGTTCTCGATATAATATTTTGGATAAGATACCTTATGAGTCTGAAAATAAATTTTCAGGTGCTTTTTTTGAGCAAGATAGAA
This sequence comes from Ignavibacteriales bacterium, assembly GCA_016929735.1. Classification (GTDB taxonomy): domain Bacteria; phylum Bacteroidota; class Ignavibacteria; order Ignavibacteriales; family Melioribacteraceae; genus JAFGPR01. The sequence continues at coordinate 2,023 of JAFGID010000293.1, forward strand.
ATGATTATATCGCAGCAAAAGGAGCCGTTGAAACTATTCTGAAATTTTGCACAACCATGGCTGATGAAAATGATGATAAAGAAATAAATAAGACTCAGATTTTGGAACAAGCCGAAGAAATGGCTTCTAAGGGATTTCGTGTATTGGCATTTGCAAGCGGTCAAATCAAAAACTTTGAAAGGAAAGAAAGATACAATGATAACGACCTTACTGGACTAACATTTTGTGGATTGGTTAGTTTCATTGACCCGCTAAGACCTGAGGCAATGGATTCGGTTAAGCAATGTAAACACGCTGGCATAAAAGTAATAATGATTACCGGTGACCATCCTGCAACCGCCGGAACAATTTCGCAAGAATTAGGTATTGCTGATGAAAATACGAAAGTAGTTACCGGACAGATGCTCTCTGATGCCGGACCAGCAGACCGTCCTGCTTATGAAAAATTGGTATCTTCAACTCCAGTTTTTGCAAGAGTATCCCCGACACAGAAATTGGAAATAGTTGATGTGTTAATAAGAAATGGTGAATTTGTTGCCGTAACGGGGGATGGTGTGAATGATACCCCTGCACTTAAACGAGCAAATATTGGTGTAGCGATGGGATCGGGGACTGATGTAGCTAAAGAAGTCGGTTCGATGATTGTTGTTGATGATAATTTTTCTTCTATAGTTGCCGGAGTTGAAGAAGGAAGATTCGCTTATGATAATGTTCGCAAGGTTATCTACCTCCTGATTTCTACCGGTGCAGCAGAAGTGATTTTATTTATTACTGCCATACTAATAGGATTACCATTACCCCTTCTTGCAGTTCAATTGCTATGGTTGAATCTGGTAACAAACGGGATTCAAGATGTTGCACTCGCATTTGAGGGGGGCGAACCAGATGCAATGAAAAGAAAGCCAAGAAAAACAAATGAGAAGATTTTTAATCCTTTAATGATAAAACAGACTTTGATATCCGGAGTTACAATGGGTGGAATCGTTCTCGCAGTATGGTTTTGGCTAAATAATTATACCGATTTGAATGAAATGAGTTCTCGAAATATAATTTTACTGTTAATGGTTTTTATGCAAAATTTTCATGCCTTTAACTGCCGTTCTGAATCAGTTTCTGCCTTAAAAATCCCGTTAAAAAGAAATATAATTCTGGTCTTTGGTGTAATTGTTGCGCAAGGTATACATATTCTTAGTATGCAACTACCTTTTATGCAAAATATTTTACGAATGGAGCCAGTTAATTTCACTAATTGGTTGTATATTCTAGCGTTAGCTGTTCCGATAATTATTGTAATGGAATTATTTAAATTAATTCAAAATTATAGAAACAAAAATGGTTTTGACAATAATGAATGACGACTTAAATCGTAACAATAAAATTTTTGTAAAGAAAGCATCAGGTGAAGAAGAACCGTTTGATATAAACAAATTAAAAAGTTCATTGGATAATGCAGGTGCTGATGAAAAAATAATTAAAGAAATTGTTGCTGATATAGAGGACTGGTTATATACAGGTATTACAACTAAAAAAATCTATTCTCGGGCATTCTTACTTCTTCGCCGCAAGAAGATAAAAACAGCATTAAGGTATAAAATTAAACAGGCAATTCTACAACTTGGACCAACTGGATATCCTTTTGAATCTCTGGTTGGTAAAATTTTCGAAAAGCAAGGATATTCTGTTAAGGTCGCAAAGATTATTCAAGGTAATTGTATCTCACACGAGATGGACGTAATTGCAACAAAGGGAAAAAGTCAGAATTTAATTGAATGCAAATATAGTCAGGATCAGGGTAAACAAATAAGTATTCAAGTCCCTTTATATGTTCATTCAAGAGTAGAAGATATAATAAGAAAACAGAAAGAATTCAAGGAGTACCAAGAATGTTCATTTAAAGGATGGGTTGTAACAAATACTCGTTTTTCAACAGATTCAATGGAATATGGAAAATGTATTGGGCTGAATTTATTAGGCTGGGATTATCCATTCGGAGAGGGGTTGAAAGATATCATCGAAAAAATTAATATTTATCCTATAACTCTGTTGAACTATCTTAACAAAAAGGAAAAAAAATATCTGTTCGATAACGGTATTGTTATTTGTACCCAACTATTTAAAAACCGGGAAGTACTTCAGCCGCTAAAATTAAACGATAAGAAATATAAAAATTTGATGAAAGAATTAGAAAATTTTTGTAGTTAAACGCTTAGTTATTAAAAAAATCACATAATTATCGGATATTTCTAAAAATTATTTTATAGCAAAACTTTATGGAACAAAATATTGTTTTTCTAACTATTTGTGCAGCATTATTTCTTTTTGCCTGGGGAAAATTTCGTCATGATTTTGTAGCATTAATTTGCTTGTTCATATTGGTAATTTTTGGCATTGTAGAGCCAAATGATGCTTTCAGTGGTTTTGGACATCCGGCGGTTATTACGGTTGCTGCTGTTTTGGTAATAGGCAAGGCGTTAGAATTTTCCGGTTTAATAGAATTGTTGGGTAAATGGGTAAGCAAAATTGGCAAAAATATTATGCTTCAGGTTTTTACACTCTCGGCATTAGTTGCTGTTGCATCATCATTTATGAATAATGTAGGTGCTTTGGCTATAATGATGCCGATTGCAATCCACATGGCTCGTAAGAACGGATATTCTCCATCTTATCTTCTGATGCCTATTGCTTTTGCATCTCTATTAGGCGGTATGACTACACTTATCGGAACGCCTCCCAATATTATTATCGCTACATTTCGCGGTGAGGAATTGGGGCAACCGTTTGGTATGTTCGACTTTTCACCGGTTGGAATAATTCTTACAATTTGTGGAATTCTTTTTATTACTTTTATTGGCTGGCGTTTACTACCAAAAAGAACTACAAAAAAATCCGATAAAGAAATATTTAAAATAGACGATTATATTACTGAAGTTGAAATAACGAAAGATTCAAAAATTAAAAATTTCAGTATAGCCGAGGTACTCCAAATAACTAAAGTGGATATTCAAATTCTTGGATTAGTTCGAAAAGGCAAACGGATTCATGCTCCTGATATAGAAGATACATTATTTGAGAAGGATATTATCATACTCGAAACAGATGCTGCTGATTTGAAAACGTTTACAAACGATACGGGAGTAAAATTATTAGGTGATAAAAAATTCAGGAAAGATGCAAAGGGTTCGGAAAATATAGCGATAGTAGAAGCAGTAGTTATGTCCGATTCGTCAATTGTTGGACAGAGTGCAGTTGATCTACGCTTACGGAGTCGTTATGGCATCAATTTACTGGCAGTAGCTCGTAAAGGAGAAAAAATTCATCGAAGGTTAGGAAATGTTATTTTTCGAGCGGGAGATGTTTTACTAATTCAAGGTAGAGAACATGTAATAGCAGATACTGTAAATTTAATTGGATGTCTACCATTAGCAAAACGAGAATTACGATTTGGATATAAAACGAAAATTCCTTTAGCGCTTGGAATATTTACCACAGCCATAACAACAGTTGTTACCGGACTATTGCCCGTTCAAGCAGCTTTTAGTATCGCGGCTCTTTTAATGATTATAGCAGGGGTCCTTCCGATAAAAGAAGTTTATAATAGTATTGATTGGCCTGTTATAGTTCTTTTAGCAGCAATGATACCGGTAGGGGTAGCACTTGAAACTACCGGAGGTGCTGA